>DATNBJ010000297.1:0-24352 GCA_035572055.1 Thermoleophilaceae bacterium
GAGCTGGTTGTAGGCCTCGATCAGGTCCACCTCGCCGGGCGTGAAGTACGGAGTGCAGAGGCTGCCCATGCCGAGCACGCGCTCGGGCGCGTACACCGCCGAGTACCAGGCGGGCATGCTGCCCCAGTCGTGACCGAACCAGACGGCCTGCTCGATCTCGAGCGCGTCGAGGAGGCCCGTCAGATCGGCCACGAGGTTCTTCACGCTGTAGGTCTGCGAGTCCTCGGGCGCGCTCGACTCGCCGTAGCCGCGCTGCTCGGGGGCGATCACCCGGAAGCCCGCATCGGCGATCGGCCCGATCTGGTGGCGCCACGAGTACGCCAGCTCGGGGAAGCCGTGGAGCAGGAAGACGGCGGGGCCCTCGCCGAGCTCGTGAACGGCGAGCTCGATGCCGTTGGTGGGAACGAGGCGCGCGGAAGGGAAAGCCTTTGTGGTGGTCATGGCGGCGAAGGTAACGCGCGCGGACTCCGGCGTGGGCGCGCACGCGGGCGCGAGGTTGTGCGAATTCCTAGGCCATGGTCTGGCCGCCGCTGACGTTCAGCGCCTCGCCGGTGATGTAGGCGGCGTCGTCGGAGACCAGGAAGCCCACCGCGGCCGCCACGTCCTCGGGCGTCTCGAAGCGGCCCGCGGGAATCGAGCGCAGCAGCTTGCGCTCGTACTGCTCGCGCGTGATGCCGGCCATGCGCGGATACACGTCGAAGATGCCGCCGGGCACGTCCAGCATCGGCGTGAGCACGGTGCCCGGGCAGACCGCGTTGACGGTGATGCCGTGCTCGCCCAGCTCGTGGGCAAGGCTCTGGGTGAAGCCGATCGCGGCGAACTTCGCGGCGCAGTAGGCGGCGAGCAGGGGGGAGCCGAGCTTCCCCGCCTGGGACGCCACCGTCACGATCCGGCCGCCGTCGCCCTGCTCGATCATCCGGCGCGCCGCCGCGCGCGAGCAGAGAAACACGCCGGTGGCCATCACGTCGATGTTCACGCGCCAGTCGTCCTCGCTGAGGTCGACCACGGGCGAGAGGCCGATCGCCACTCCCGCGTTGTTCACCAGGACGTCGAGCCGGCCGAAGCGCTCCACCGTGAAGTCGATCGACGCCTGGACCTCGTCGGCGTCGCGTACGTCACACGGATGGCCGGCCGCCTCGCCGAGCTTTGCCAGCTCCGCCACCGCCTCGTCCAGCTCTGTCGGCTGCGCGGACGCGTAGTCCGGATGCGTGGCCATGGGCGCGCCCAGATCGGACACGACCACCCTGTGGCCGTCACGGAGCAGCCGCTCGGCGATCGCCCGGCCGATGCCGCCGGCGCGCGCGGCGCCGGTGATGAGTGCGACCTTCACGCGCGAGACAGTAGGGAAACACCCGATGCCGGGAAGCGAAGTCCCGCCTACGTTCGTCGATATGCACAGACTGACCCTGCTGCTCGGCTGCGCGTCGGCCGCTTTGTGCCTGTTCGCGACGAGCGCCTTCGCCGCCACCACCACCCGCTTCGCCTCGCCCACCGGCACGGTGTCGATGACCGCCACCTGCACCGATGCCGCGCTGCCGTGCTCGATCGCCACCGCGCTGGGCGCCGCGCGGACGGGTGACAACCTCAGCCTGGCCAACGGCGTCTACGACCTCGCCGGGAAGACGCTGCCCGCCATCCCTCTGCACTGGATGCCGACCGATCCCACCACCCGGCCGATCATCACGTCGGCCGCCACGCCTCCCACCCTGGTCCTCACCGCCGCCCAGTCCGGCACGACGTTCGACCACCTCGAGATCGACAACACCGGGAAGCAGCTGATGGTCGAGTCGGCCGTCCCGCTCGCGATCGAGGGGGGCGACGTGACCGTGCGCTCGACCGTGCTCAAGGGCTTCAAATGC
Organism: Thermoleophilaceae bacterium; assembly: GCA_035572055.1. Taxonomy (GTDB): domain Bacteria; phylum Actinomycetota; class Thermoleophilia; order Solirubrobacterales; family Thermoleophilaceae; genus JAICJR01. The sequence goes on from DATNBJ010000297.1 coordinate 1,860, forward strand.
GTCCAGGCCTTTGGCCTGGGCAAGGTCGAGATCGACGACTCCACACTCAACGCCACGCAGGCCACCACCTGCGTCATACTCGGCCCGAACACGATTCTGCGCCGCAGCACCGTTCAGCCGCCGGAGGCCGTGATCTCCACAGCCACACCGCCGCCGGTGGCCGCGACCGCCGGATTGATCGAGGACAGCACCGTGACCGGCGGCCTGGAGCTGGTCGGCAACGCCGTGGCGCGCCGGGTCCGGGCGATCGGCACGACCGGCATCGTCGGTCAGGGATTGGTCGTGGACTCCTTCGCGGAGGGCTTTGGGTCGAAGGGCGCCGCGATCGAGGCCGGGCCGTTCGGTGGCACGCTGCGCGTGGTCGGCTCGACCGCGATTGGCAAGAGGGCGCCCGCACTTCTCGCTCCCAACGTGGTGAGCGCGGACCCGATCGACCCGAACAAGCTCGTCGTCACCGACTCGATCGCGAGCAGCGACATCGCCGACCTCCAGGCGATCCCGAGCCTCACGTGCCAGATCGACTTCTTCTGCGCCGACGGCATGATCCAGATCGACCACTCGCTGTTCAACACGCGCTCGCCGGCGGTGGGCGCGACCGGTGCGGCGCTGATCGCGGCCGGGGCGGGCAACCGGACGGGCGACGCGCGCTTCACCGATCCGATCCGCAACAACTACCACCTGCTGCCCGGCTCGCCGGGGATCGACGCCGGTGTCGTGAACCCCGACGCCGCGCCTTTTGATCTCGACGGCAACGCCCGGGTGCAGGGGCGCGCGCCGGACCTGGGCGCGTTCGAGACGGCGGCGCCGGCGGGCGCGGGTGGCTCTGGTTCTGGCGGCGCCGGCGGCTCTTCGGGAGGCGGCGGGCCGAACACGCGCACCGCCGTGGTGCTCAGCCGCGTGGCGATCAAGCCATCGCACTTCCACGTGGACGGCCGGGCGAAGATCCAGTTCAACCTGGACAGGGCGGCGAGCGTGAAGCTGACGTTCGCCCGCCAGATCGTGAGCCGCCACCACAAGAAGTTCCGAACGGTCGGCCACCTGACCGTCCGGAAGGCGAAGGCCGGCACGAACACGGTGCTGTTCCTGGGCCGAGTGGGCGGCAAGCCGCTGCGGCGTGGTCGTTACCGGCTGACCGTGACGCCGCCGGGTGGGAAGGCGCGGTCGGTGGTGCTGACGGTGCTGCCGTAGGCCGTGAGAAGCCGGCTGTCCACCCAGTCCTCGAGGTCGACGAGGCCGAGGAACGTGATCCAGTCGAGCGTTACATCCTGGTCTTCCATCCTTCCTGTTTGACGAGGGCCGGCACGGAGTTGTGACCGAAACGTTCAAGACAGCTCGGAACGGCTTCGTTAGAAGTGAGCGACAGCCAACTCCGAAAGGACGCTCAATGACTCCCGTACTCAACGCCGTCGGCATCGTGACCGCCGACATGGCCCGCTCGCTCGAGTTCTACCGCCAGCTCGGCCTCGAAGTCCCAGACACTCCCGACGAGGGCCACGTCAACGTGGAAATCGCCGGCGGGGCACGCCTGATGTTCGACTCCGAAGCCGAGCTGCGGAAGTTCCGGCCGGAATGGGAGCGCAGCACCGGCAACCAGCTGGCGCTCGCCTTCGACTGCGGGTCGCCGGCGCAGGTCGACGAGGCCTATGCCCGCCTGTCCGCGGCCGGCTTCCCGGGTGACAAGGAACCCTGGGACGCCTTCTGGGGCCAGCGCTACGCGCAACTTCGCGACCCCGACGGCGTCCCGGTGGACCTCTACGCCGCGTTGCCGTCCTGAGTGGGCGTCCACTGCTTGGCCTCGCGGATCTGCAGACGGTTGCCGTCCGGATCCTCGAAGAGAGCGATGTAGCCCCACGGGTACTCGAGCACCTCGGTCTCGAAGTTCACGCCGCGCGCCTTCAGCGCCTCGTACGCCTTCCGGCAATCGTCGGTCTCGATGGTGTACGACGCCGGGACGCGGCCCTGTGCCGGCTGGGCCTGCCCGGGTGTGCCGGGCCACAGGATCAGCTGGAAGTCCTGGCCGTTGACGCCGACCGCGATGAACCGCGCCTCGCCCTCGGTGGTCGGCGCGTCGACCGCCAGATCGAAGCCAAGGACGTTCGTGTAGAAGTCGAGCGCCCGGTCCTGGTCGCTGACCAACAGGCTCGTGTAAAGGATCTTCTCGAGCATTGCTGCTCCTCCTGAGTTCGTGGTGAGTAACAGGAGGACGTTTCGCGCCGGGCGAATGTGACAGCGGCTAGCGCCGCTCGCGCCCCAGCGTCAGATCGGTCAGCCCCATCGCGCCGTCCACCGGTATGCAGGCGCCGGTGATGTACGACGCGTCCGGCGAGCAGAGGAAGGAGACGACTGCCGCCACCTCGTCGGGCTCCGCGAAGCGGCCCACCGGCACGTGCCCCATCACGCGCTCGCGCACCTCGGCCGGCATCGCCTTCACGTTCTCCGTCTCCACCATCCCCGGCAGCACGGCATTCACCGTCACTCCGGACGGCGCCAGCTCCAGCGCCAGCGTTCGCACCATCCCGAGCAGGCCTGCCTTCGCCGCCGAGTAACTGACCTGGCCGCGCAGCCCGCCCGTCGCCGCGCCCGAGGAGATCACGACGATGCGGCCCGAGCCCCTCTCGCGCATCGGGGCTATCGCCGGCTGCACGGTCAGGAACGCGCCCGTCAGGTTCACGTCCACCTCACGGCGCCACGCCTCGGCCGATAGCCGGTCGGCGTCCGCGATGTTGTCCACGATCGCCGCGTTCGCGACGACGGCATCGACCGAGTCCAGCGACGCGAAGGCGTCGGTCACCGCCGCAGCGTCCGTCACGTCGAACACCAACGCGCTCCCGCCCGGCGGCGCCTGTACCGACGAATCGCGATCGCAGGCGGCGACCGCCCACCCGTCAGAAGCCAGCCGAAGCGCAATCGCCCGCCCGATCCCGCGCGCCGCGCCCGTGACGAGCGCGGTGCTCAACTCCGCTCCAGCCCGTAGCGCTCCCAGTGGTGGTCGGGAATGTCGGCCGGGTCCTTGTACCAGTACCAGGTGCAGGGGTCGCGGTCGTAGTCCTCCGGCGGGTCCGACGGGTAGAGCGGCATGCCGTACCACTTGATCGGCAGCAGCTCGTTCATGAACGAGCAGTGGGTGCAATACAGGGGGAAGCCCTCGCGCCCGTACGACCAGTCGTGCGCCTCCTGCGTGACCCCGTACGCGTTCTCGCCCGAGTACATCCCTCGCCGCCACAGCCGCTGGCCGCTGCCGCACGGGTTCATGCGGAAGGTGAACTTCTCGTCGTCCTCCTCGATCGTGAAGCGACCGGGCTCCGGGCCCACGCCCGAGGTCGAATGGGCGCGCCACGTCGCGGCCAGCGCCTCCACGATCTGCCGCCGGTCGCGCGAGAGGATCTCGCCGGTGTCGCTCTTCCAGCCGCGCTCCATCGACGAGCGCCAGGCGTCGGCCACCGCGTCCTCGCCGAGCTGCTCCTGGATGAAGGTGATCAGCCCGAGCATCGACTCCGCCATCAGGTCGTGCAGGAAGCGCCACTCGTACTTCATCCCCTTGCAGAGCTCCACCGCGCGCGCGAGGTCACCCGCCTCGATCGCCTCGATCGCGCGGTCCATCGTGGGCCGCGACATCTCCTCGAGCTCGTCGGACTCGTACCAGCGCTCACCCGCCATGAAAGGACCTCCTCCTCATCCCAAGTGCCGTAGTTCGTGCCATATTCGCGACCAAGGTCCGGCCGTGCCTAGGCAGGCCTCCACCGGCTCGCCGTGCTCGTCGTTGTCGACACCCGCCGAGTTGTCGATCCGGGCGGCGAGCCGGCAGCCGCGGAAGCGGCTCAGGCCGGCGCCGTCGAGGCCGACCGTGACCACGGGGCCGGGACGGTCGGGCGGTGGCGCCCAGTAGCCGAAGGCGTTGTGCCCGCTGTAGGCGGCCGGCAGCCCGAGCGCCGGGCCGTAGCGGTCGATCGCACCGGCCTCGCCGTAGTTCGACGTGAAGATGACCGCTTGGGGACCCGCCCGTCGATAGACCGCCGCGACCGTCCGCGTCAGGTCCGGCCAGCCGATCGTCTCGCCCACGTCGCCGTTCATCGCCACCACCGGGCTGCTGTTCTTCGCCGGCAGAAGCGGCAGGGCGATGAACGCCGACACCACGCCGCTGAGCGCCACGCCGGCCCAGAGCAGGTTGCGCCGTCCAGCCCCACCGCGCTGCAGCCACCCGTCGGTGGGTATCGCCCCCGCAGCAAGCAGGACCGGGAACATGCCCGCGAGGTAGTAGGGCTTGCCGCCGGTGGCCAGGAAGACCACGACCAGGAAGACCCAGGCCACGGCGAAGCAGCGGAACTCCCGCAGCGCCGGGCGGCGCGCGAGCACCACGAGTCCGGCGATCCAGACCGGAGCCAGCACCGGGCTGACCAGCAGGAACTGGAACGGGAGCAGCGCCCAGCGCGGCTGGGAGCTGCCGGATCCGCCGGACGCGATCGAGGACGACACATCGAGCTGCGGCCAGCCGTGGTCGGCCTGCCAGATGAGCCAGGGCGACCACATCACCAAGGCGAGCGCGGCGCCGGCCCAGAGCCACGGACTGCGCAGCAGGCGGCGCGGGCCCACCGCCACCACCCCGACCGCCAGCCCGACCAGCAGGAACGCGATCAGCGGCTTGTTCAACAGCGCCAGGCCGGCGACGAGTCCGGCGACCAGCCACAGGCGCTCGTCGCCGGTGCGGATCACCCGTGCCACGAGCCACGTGACCAGCGACCACGCCAGCAGGTCGAACGTCGTGGTGCTGAGCAGATGCCCGACCACCAGGACCACCGACGCGACCGCTGCACAGCTCGCCGCGATCACCTGCGCCCGGCGGCGCGCCCCGAGCTCGAACGCGGTGAGACCGGTGACGAACACGGTCGCCCCCGCCATCAGGGCCGACGGCAGCCTCAGCACGGTGAGCGACCCGGGATCCAGCGCGTCCATCGCGCGCGCAAGCAGCGGCGTGAGCGGTCCCTGGTCGGCGTAGCCCCACGCGGGGTGATGGCCCGCCACGAGGAAGTAGAGCTCGTCGCGGTGGTAGCCGTAGCCGCCCGCGAAGATCGCGAGCACGACGGCCACGCCGCCCGCGAGCGCGAGGAGCGTCCGGCGAGATAGCGCCTCCCGTTCCACCGCTCGCATGTTGGCGATCGGGCGACGCCCGCGTCTTACCGAGAAGCCACGAACCGCTCGCGCAGCTTGAACTTCTGAACCTTGCCGGATGGCGTGACCGGGAACTCGTCCAGCAGCACGAGGTGTGCCGGGATCTTGTAGCGCGCGATCCGCCCGTCGAGCATCCCGCGCATGTCGGCGTGTGACATCGAGACGCCCTCGGCCAGCCGCAGGAAGCACGCGACCTGCTCGCCGTAGCGCTCGTCGGGCACTCCGAGCACGCTCGCGTCGAGCACGCCCGGCAGTCCCCGCAGCACGTCCTCGATCTCGGCCGGATAGATGTTCTCGCCGCCGCGGATGATCATCTCCTTCGCGCGGCCGGTGATGGACACGTAGCCATCGGAGTCCATCCGCGCGAGGTCGCCGGAGCGCAGCCAGCCGCCCTCGTCGATCGCACGCCCCGTGGCCTGGGCGTCGCCCCAGTAGCCGTTCATCACCATCGAGCCACGGGCGCGCAGCTCGCCCTGCTCGCCGATCGGCACGCGCTCGCCGCTCAGCACGTCCACGATGTCGACCTCCCAGTGCGGCAGCGGCTGCCCGCAGGTGGCGATCTGCAGCTCCTCGGGATCGTCCGGCGCGCTCTGGGTGATCACCGGCGACGCCTCGGTGAGCCCGTAGGTGATCGTGAACTTCACGCCGAACCGTTTGATCCACGAGCGTTCGACCTCGACCGGCACCGGCGACCCGCCGGTGACCACGATCTCGAGCGACTCCATCGACCCGCCGTGGCGCTCCACCTCCTCCTCGAGCGCGATCAGCATCGTCGGCACCGCGCCTGCGGAGGTGGCCTGCTCGCGGTCGATCGTGTCGACCATGCGGGCGGCGTCGAAGGTGAGCGTGGGCAGATGCGCGGTGCCGATCGAGATCATCCCGAGCGTGGCCATCACGCAGCCGCCGCAGTGGAAGAACGGCATCGGGTTGCAGTGCCGGCCGCCGTCGCGGAGCTGCGCGCGGTGCACGAACAGGCGCGAGTTGTTCACGATCCCCGCGTTGTTCAGCTCGGCGCCCTTGGGGAAGCCGGTGGTGCCCGACGTGAACTGGATCTGCGAGGTGTCCCCCGGGCGGACCCGCGAAGCACGAGCGTCCAACGACGCGTCCGACACGTCGCCGGCCACCGACAGCCACTCGTCCAGCGACAGCGGCGCCTCGCCGAACCCGATCCGCGTGCGCAGGTCCGGCAGCTCGGCGGCCGCCTCCTCGAGGATGTCCCACAGGCTCGTCTGGCGGTTCTCGGGCTCCACGAAGCAGGCCGACGCTCCCGCTCGCCCGAGCACATAGGCCACCTCGCTCGAGCGGTAGAGCGGGTTCATCGGCACGATCACCACGCCCGCGTACGCGGCCCCGAGCTGCACCAGCAGCCATTCCGGCCGGTTGGTGGCCCAGATGCCCACGCGCTCGCCGCGCTCGAACCCGTGCGCGACGAACGCCCGTCCGACTTCGCGTGACCGGGCGCGCAGCTCCGCGAACGTCCAGCGGACGGTGATGCCGAGGTCGTCGTAGGCGGAGTAGACGACGGCCTCGCGGTCGGGCCAGCGCGCGGCGGCCTCCTCCACGAGCTGCCACACCGTCAGGTCGAGCAGCTCCGGCTGGTCGCCGGGCGACGGGGTCCAGTGGGAGACCCTTCCGGCGACGGCCATCAGAAGAGCTCGATCTCGCGGAAGGTCGGCGAGCCGGGGTATGCCACCTCGGTTGCCAAGCGCACTCCGCAGCCGGGGCAGAGGAGGTCGCGCCACACCACGTCATCGTCCACGAATCGCTTCGGGTCCGGCGCGCCCGGTGTGAGCGACTGCACCGGCCGCTCGGCCATCGCCATGCCCTGCTTCGGATCGTCGGTCACCGCGCCGAGCGCCGTCCCGCAGCGGTGGCATTCGATCCGGTCGCGAGCACGGTCGATCACGTACACGTCCGCGATGGTCTCGGCGTCGGCGGCCACCTCGCGCGCCGGCAGCAGCGAATCGCGTGACGCGCCCGCGTCGTGCAGCCGCGCGAGCAACCGCTCGCTGCGCAGCCGCGCGGTCGCCTCGGCATCGCCCGGCACGACGCCGTAGATCCGCTCGGCCCCCTCCGGCGTCACCCCACCCGACGCCACGTCGGCCTCCACGAGCGCCGGATCGCGAGTGAGCGGATCGCCATAGCCGCCGGCGGGCGACCAGTTCCAGTAGAGGACGTCATCGGGGCCGACCGGCAGCCCGGTGCCCTTGCCCACCAGCTCGACATCGGAACCGCCGACCGTGTCGATGTCCTGCGGGAACTCACCGGCGGCGAAGCGCTCGCGGATGGCGGTGTCCTTGATCACGCGAGTCGAGAGGATGATCGCCGGGTCGCCGCCGAAGATCCCGTTGGTCTTCGGGATCCCCTCGGCGGTGTAGAGCCCGAGCGCCGACTCGCCGCCGTGCAGCACGTAGGCGATCTCGCCGCCGTTGCCCGACCGGAAGCGGCCGGCGCCGCCCGAGTCCGCGTGCTCGCGCCGGTAGAGATAGAGAATCGGCCAGTCGCGCTCGTAGAGCTCGACGTTCGGCCCGCGCCCCTCCGGGATCCAGTAGTGCCCGTTGGCGAACTCGCCGTCGCGGTTCCAGCAGGCGCCGCTCGCGCCGAGCATGTTGTCGCCCATCCCGCCCACGTAGTAGTCGCCGCGCTGGTTGGTCCCGGCCACGAAGTGGCAGCCCCACTGGGCGCCGTCGGGCGACAGGGCACGGCCGCGGATCACCGGATCGCTGGACGCCAGCATCATCTTCGAGATCACCGCGTTGCCGGTGGAGATCGCGGCCTCGGTGGCGTACACGCCCGCGGGACTCACGGCCGCGCCCCAGTCCGGGCAGGTGATCGTGCCCGGCTCAGGCTCGAAGCGGCAGGAGCGGGCGGCGCCGCCCACGCAGCCCATCTGGTCGGCGAGCAGCAGCACGTTGATCGTCCCGAGGATCGCCCCGCGCCAGGCCGCGAAGCCCACGTTGATCGCGCCGGCCTGCGGCGCGGTGCCGGCGTTGTCGAACGTCAGCGTGCGGCCCCTCTTCGTCACGGTCGTCTGGATCGGGTAGGTGCCGCGGTCGCCCGTCATCGACACCTCGTTGAACAGCCGCTCGCTGTAGATCCCGTCGGGGATCGTGTCTAGCGCCTCCTCGAACGCGCGCTGGCTCGCGTCGAGCACGCGGCGCATCACGCCCTTCACCACGTCCTTGCCGTACTTGTCCACCAGGCCGCGGATGCGCGTCGCGGCGGCGTGGTTGCCGGCGATGGTGGCGCGCAGGTCCAGGCTCAGGTTCTCCGGCGTCCGCGAGCAGCGGCGGTAGAGCGCCTCCATGTCCGGCACGATCCGCCCGTCCTCCACGATCTTGAACGGCGGGAACGAGGGCGGATCCCAGAACGCGTCCATCGCGTTCGGGCAGAACGAGCCGGGCACCGTGCCGCCGATGTCGTTCTGGTGGCAGATGTTCGCCACCCAGCAGAACAGCTCGCCGTCGACGAACACCGGGCACATCAGGCCCACGTCGGGCTGGTGCGCGGTGCCCACGATCGGGTCGTTGCAGAGCCACATGTCGCCGTCGCGGACGCGCCGGTGCTCGAGCACGAAGCGGGTCTGCACGTCGAGCATCCCGGACATGTACTGGAGGCAGGGGCCGAAGTAGAGGAGCTCCGCGTCCTCGGTGAGGATGCAGGGCTGGAAGTCGCGGATCTCGACCGCGATCGGCGACACCGCCAGGTTCTCGATCACGCGCACGTGCTCAGCGTTCGCGTTCCAGAGGCCGTGGCGCACCACCTCGTAGGTGATCGGGTCGATCTCCTCGGCGGCGTCGCGATGGAGGGCCAAGCCCTCCGGGACCGTCACCTCGTCGGGCGGGATGTACGCGTGCTGGACTCCGTCCCAGAAGGTGGTCATGTCAGGACGAAGTCCCCGCTCCCCCGCCGCTCGCAGCGGCTGCCGGGCGGCAGCACGATGCCCGTGATGGCCAGGTCGATCACGGCCGGCCCGTTCACCACCTCGCCCACCGGCATCGCGTCGCCGTTGTAGACCGGAGTGTCCACCGCGCCGGCGCCGCGCTCGAACCAGACCTCGCGCGTGCCCTTTTCGAACGGCCGGTCGCTCACGTCGAGGCGGTCGAGCCCGGCCGATCCCATCGCGATCGCGGGCTCGAGACGCAGCGAGTCGATCTGCAGCCGCGCCCCCGGAAGCAGCGCCGCCTCGCCGTAGCGCTCGGCGTACATCGCCACGAACTCGCGCGAGATCCGCTCCACCACGTCGTCGGTGATCTCGCCGTCCGGCAGTCGCATCTCCAGCTCGTGGAGCTGCCAGGCGAAGCGCAGCCGCGCGAAGCGGCGGAGCTCGAAGCGGCCGTCGCTCCCGTCCACGCCGGCCTCGAGCTGCTTGAACGCCTCACCGATCTCGGCCGCCGAGAACGGCTCGAGCATCGCCACCGAGGCCTCGTGCTGGTGGCGGATGTCGGCCTGCGATATCCCGAACGCGGACCACACGGAGGCCGCCTCGCCGGGCACCACGATCGTGTCGATGCCGAGCGTCTGCGCGTAGCCCACCGCGTGGAACGGGCCGGCGCCGCCGTAGGACATCAGCACGAAGTCGCGCGGGTCGAAGCCGCGGCCGATGATCTCGTTCTCGAGCGCGTTCGCCATCTTCGCGTTGGTCACCTCGACGATGCCGAGCGCGGCGTCGGTCACCGAGAGCCCGAGCGGATCCGCGATGTGCTCCCTGATCGCCGCCTCCGCCAGCTCGCGCTTGGGCTGGAAGCCGCCGCGCCCTACGCCGAAGGTGGCCTCCGGCGCGATGTAGCCGAGCACCAGATCGGCGTCCGTCACCGTGGGCTGCGTGCCGCCGCGGTCGTAGCAGGCGGGTCCGGGCAGTGAGCTGGCGCTCTCCGGTCCCACTCGCAGTCCGCCGCCGTGGCGGTCGATCCAGGCGATCGAGCCGCCGCCCGCCCCGATCGAGATCACCTCGAGCGCGGGCACGCGATAGCGGAACTTGCCCAGCAGCGTGCTGTCCGCCGCGAGCGGCTCGCCGTCCTTGACGATCCCCACGTCGAAGCTGGTGCCGCCCATGTCGGAGGCGATGATGTCCCGGGTCCCGAGCTCCTCGCACACTCGCGCGCACCCGATCAGCCCACCCACCGGGCCGGAGCCGATCGAGAAGATCGGGCGGTCGGCGCCGATGCGCAGGGGAACCATGCCGCCGTGGCACTGCATGATGTGCAGCTCGCCGCCGAACCCGATCTCCCCGAGACGCTCCTGCACCCCGTGCAGGTAGCGACTCGTGACCGGGCCCACGTAGGCGTTGATCAGCGTGGCCACGAAGCGCTCGTACTCGCCGACGGCCTTCGAGATCTCGCTCGAGATGGTCACGAACACGTCGGGCGCGCGCTCGGCCACGATCTCCTTGGCGCGGCGCTCGTGCGCGTCGTTGCGGATCGACCAGAGGAAGGCGATCGCGATGGTGTCCACGCCCTGGGCCACGAGCGCGTCGGCGGCGTCGGCCACCTCCTGCTCGTTCAGAGCGACCACCTCCTCGCCCTGGGCGTCCATCCGCTCGGTCACCCCGTACACGCGATCGGGCGGCACGAGCGGCTCCGGCTTGTAGGTCTCGGCGACCTTCAGCAGATTCTCCGGCGGCTCGCCGGTCGAGCGGCCGAGCCCGCGCATGATGCGGGTGGTGTCCTCGAAGCCCTTCGTGGCGATCAGCCCGATCGTCGCCCCCTTGCGCTCCACCACGATGTTGGTGGCCACCGTCGAGCCGTGGGAGATCAGCCTGTCCATCCGGCCGTAGATGTCGCCCCGCGCCACGCCGAGCTGCTCGGCCGCCGCCTCGATGCTGCCGAAGAAGCCCGACTGGAACGAGTCCGCGGGTGAGGAGAGGGCCTTGCCGTAGGCCACCCGCCCACCGTCGCCGATCAGCACGCAGTCGGTGAAGGTGCCGCCTATGTCAACTCCACAAACGAAGCCGGCCATGGCCGAGGCGCACCTCCTTCGGTTCTGAATACTCATCGCCATGCAGGCCGTCCGCTGGCACGGGAACCGCGACGTCCGCCTCGAGGCCGCCGAGCTCGCGCTGCCGCTCGGGCCGGGGATGGTCGAGGCCGAGGTCGTCTACTGCGGCATCTGCGGCTCCGACGTGGCCGAGTACGCGCACGGGCCGTTCTCGATCCGGCCGGACCGCGACCACGCGCTGACCGGGCAGCGGCCGCCCGTCACGCTCGGACACGAGTTCGCAGCTCGCGTGACGGCGCTGGGCTCCGAGGTTGCCGGTCTGGCGATTGGCGACCGCGTCTCCGCCGACGCCTGCTGGCGCTGCGAGCACTGCGAGGCCTGCCTCGCCGGCGAGTACAACCGCTGCGCGCTGAGCGGCTCGATCGGCCTGGCGTCCGACGGCGCGTTCGCCCCGCTCGTCCGCTTCCCGGCCTACTGCGCGGTGCCGCTGCCGGAGGCGGTGTCCGACCGCGCCGGCGCCCTGCTCGAGCCGCTGGCGGTGGGTCTCCACGCTCTGGACCGCGTTCACGCGCGCGCGGGGGAGACCGTGGTGGTGCTCGGCTTCGGGCCGATCGGCGCGTGCACCGCCGAGGTGGCGTCCGCCATGGGGCTCGAGGTGATCGTCAGCGAGCCGGGCGCCGCGCGGCGCGAGCGCGCCGCGCAGCTCGGGTACGCGGTGCACGAGCCGGCCGGCGAGCGGCGCGACGTTGCTCGCGACGTGCGTGCCCTGACCGGCGGCGGAGCCCAGATCGTGGTGGACGCGAGCGGCGTGCCGGCTGCTTTGGAGGCGGCGCCCGACATGACGCGGCGGGGCGGCCGCATCGCGGTGGTGGGCCTGCCGAAGCGCCCGCCCGAGATCGACGCGGCGCGCCTCGTCCTCTACGAGCGCTCGCTGGTCGGAAGCCTCGGCTACGCGAACGACCTGCCGCGGGTCGCCTCGATGATCGCGGCCGGCGCACTCGACCCCGAGCGGCTGATCACCAAGATCGTGCCGCTGGCCGAGACCGCGGACGAGCTGCGCCGCCTGGCCGAGGAGCCCGGCGGCGACATCAAGGTCCTCGTGGACGTGAATGCCTGACCCGATCGTCATCGCTATGCCGCACAGGGGCGTGTCGGTGACCGAGGGCACCGTGGTGGCGTGGCTGAAGGCGGTCGGCGAGCAGGTGCGGGCGGGCGAGCCATTGTGCTCGATCGAGACCGACAAAGTCGAGGCCGAGGTGGACGCGCCCGCAGATGGCGTGCTCGCCCGTGTAATCGCGGAGGTCGGTGAAACGGTGCAGGTGGGACAGCCGCTCGCGGAGCTCGAGGGTGTGGGGTCTGGGGTGTCGGGTGTGGGGGCCTTGCCCCAGCGGCGCTTCGAGCCCTCGGCCGCCGCGGCCGCCGTCATCGCCCGTCCAGGGAAGCGCTCGCCCATCAGCTCACCCGTGGCGCGTCGCATCGCTGAGCACCACGGCATCGACTTGGACGTGGTGCGGGGCACGGGCATGCGCGGCAGAGTGCGAAAGGCGGATGTGCTGGCGCTGGTCGAGACGGCCCCCACACCCGACACCCCACACCCCACACCCGATCTGCCCCGCGGCTACGAAGACGTCCCCCACGAAACCGTGCCCCACACCCGCAACCGCAGACTGATCGCCGAACACATGGTGCGCTCGCGCCGCACCGCCGCGCACATGACCACCGAGGCCGACGCGGACATGAGCGCCGCATCGCGTGCGCGCAAGGAGACGAACGTCTCCTATCTGGCGCTGGTCGCGCACGCCACATGCGCGGCGCTGCGCGAGTTCCCGAGCCTCAACGCCACCTTCCAGGAGGAGCGCCTGCTGCGCTGGGGCGAGGTGAACATGGGCGTCGCGATCGACACCGAGGCGGGGCTGCTCGTCCCGGTGATCCGGCGGTGCGAGCGCCTGAACGCGGCCGAGATCGGCGAGGCGATCGCGGACCTGGCGGAGCGGGCGCGCTCGCGGAAGCTCACCGCCGACGACATGCGCGCGGGCACGTTCACGATCTCCAACCCGGGCTCGCTCGGCGGCGTGTCCGCGATGGCGATCATCAACCAGCCGCAGGTGGCGATCCTCGGCACGCCGGCGATCGTGCGCCGGCCCTGGGTCGTCGCCGACGAGCACGGCGACGAGACGATCGGCATCCGCCCGATCATGCGCCTCGCGCTGACCTACGACCACCGCGCCGTCGACGGCGCCGAGGCCACGCGCTGCGTGGTCCGCATCAAGCAGCTGCTCGAGGGCTCGCACTAGGCCCGAATCCAAGCGGCTGCACAAGCCGGTTCCCAGCGAGCGTCGGAGCGCCACTGGAGAACCGACAATCAGGCCGTGACGGCCCCCACGTTGGGCACGACCTCCTCGGCAAGCAGCCGCATCGACTCGAACCACACCTCGGGCCGCTCGCTGTAGTCCATGCCGAGCACGAGGAGCGTGCCGAAGCCGCCGACCTTCTCCTGCAGCTCACGGAGCTTGCTCGTGACCGTCTCGACCGAGCCCACGAGCCAGCGATCGCACAGGTAGTCGATGTCGACCTCGGAGTCGGGCAGCTCGGGATCGTCCTTCACCAGGTCCATGACCCCCCAGCTGCGGAAGAGCGGCAGCGTGAACTCGCTGAAGTAGCGGCCGAGACAGCCCTCGAGGGCGAGCCGCCGCGCCTCCGCGTCGGTCTCGGCCACGAGCACCTCCTTCACCACGCGCCAGTCGGAGCGGTGCGCCTCGCGCCCGGCCTCGGCGGCGCCCTCCTCAACGCGCGACCAGTGCTGGGTCACGATCCGCGGTGCGACGTCGAGCGACATCGGGATCCAGCCGCGCTGCCCGCACAGCCACATCGAGTAGGAGCTCGCGCCGATGCCCGCCAGGGCGATCGGCGGATGCGGCCGCTGCAGCGGATACACGTGATGTGCGAGCAGCTCGCTCTCCGGAGGATGCTCGCCGACCTGCTCCGCACGGAAGTGCCTGCCCTCGAACTGCCAGGGCCCGGGCTCGGTCCAGTACTTGAGGATCAGGTCCATGCCCTCGGTCATCAGCTCGCCCTTCTCCCGCTCCTCGGTCACGTCGGGGCGGAACGAGCGCCAGTCCGTGGTCGAGGTGCCCTGGGTGAATGCCACGTTCAGCCGCCCGCCGGAGGCGTGGTCGAGGAATGCGAGGCGGGCCGCCAGGACCCCGGGGATGTGGAACGGCACGATGTGGGCGCCCGGGCCGAGCCGGATGCGCTCGGTGGTCTGCAGCGCCTGCGCCACGATCAGGTCGGGCGCGGGCACCGGCTCCCAGGGCACCGTGAAGTGCTCGCCGATCCAGGCCTCGTCGTAGCCAAGGCGGTCGGCATGCTCGATCACCTCGAGGTTCCAGCGGTTCGCGTCTCCGAGCGGCCGACCGGGCGGATGGCACGGCATCAGGAACAGGCCGAGCTTCATAGCTGCACCAACTCTCGTGTCGCGGATTCGATGTCGCCGGCGCTCGGGATGCACAGCTGCTCGAGCTCCGGGTCCTGAGGGATCGGGGTGTCGATGGCGCCCAGCCGCCAGACCGGCGCGTCAAGCGCGAAGAACGCCTCCTCCTGGATGCGCGCGGCGATCTCTGCGCCGGCGCCGCCCGTCCGCACCGCCTCGTGCACCACGAGCGCGCGCGAGGTGCGCTCCACCGACTCGACGATCGTCTCCATGTCGAGCGGCACGAGCGTGCGCGGGTCGATCACCTCGACGTCGATCCCGTCGGCGGCCAGCTTCTCGGCGGCCTCGAGCGCGCGGCCGACCATCAGCCCGGTGGCCACCACCGTGGCGTCGCTCCCAGAGCGCACCACCGCGGCCTGCCCGAACGGCACGAGGTGTTCCTCATCGGGCACCTCGCCCTTCACGCGGTAGAGGCCCTTGTGCTCGAAGAAGAGCACCGGGTTGGGGTCGCGGATCGCCGTCTTCAACAGGCCCTTGGCGTCCGCCGGGTTGGAGGGCAGCACCACCTTCAGCCCCGGCGTGTGCATCGCCACCGCCTCCAGGCTCTGCGAGTGCTCGGCGCCCGCGCCGCCCACCACGCCGGTGGGGAGGCGCACCACCACCGGCAGGCTCAGCCTGCCGCCGTGCACGTAGCGCCACTTGGCGAGCTTGTGGAAGATCTCGTCGGCGGCGATGTAGAGGAAGTCCGCGAACTGCAGCTCCACCACCGGCACGGTCCCGGTCATCGCGGCGCCGGCCGCGCCGCCGACGATGAAGGTCTCGTTGATCGTCGTGTCGCGGACGCGGTTCGCGCCGAACTCGTCGAACAGCCCGCGGGTGACGCCGAACACGCCGCCCATACGGCCCACGTCCTGGCCCATGATCCAGACGCGCTCGTCGCGCCGCATCTCCTCGGCCAGCGCGTGGTTGATCGCCCAGGCGTAGTTGATCGTCTCGCTCACGACCAGACGTCCTCGAACACGATCGACGGGTCGGGCCGCGCGGCGGCGAGCGTCGCCTCGAACGCGGCGTCCACCTGGGCGGCGGCCTCCTCGTCGAGCTCGTCGGCCACGTCGCCCGGCACGTGCTCGCGGAGCAGCACCACCGGGTCGCGCGGGATGCCCTCGGGCATGTCGGTGCGGTACGGCTGAGGGTCGCCCTCGTAGTGGCCGCGGATGCGCAGCGTCTTCGCCTCGATCAGGGTTGGACCCTTGCCCGAGCGCGCCCGCTCCACCGCCGCGGCCATGGCCTCGTACACGGCGAGCGCGTCCTGCCCGTCCACCACCACGCCGGGGACGCCGTAGGCGGCGGCGCGATCGGCGATGTTCTCCGTGGGGCTCTGCTCCGCGATCGGCGCCGACAGCGCCCAGCCGTTGTTCTCGCACAGCCAGACGAGCGGCAGCTTCCACACCGACGCCTGGAGCGCCGCCTCGTGGAAGGTGCCGCGGGCGGCGGCGCCGTCGCCGAAGAAGATCGCGGTCACGCGGCCGTCGCCGAGGAGCTGCGAGGAGATCGCGGCGCCGGCGCCCAGCGGAAAGCCGGAGCCGAGCGTGCCGCCCTGCCCGAGCACGCCGCGGTCGGGATCCACGAAGTGCACGGTGCCGCCGCCCTTGCCGCCGGTGCTGCCGGTCACGCGGCCGAACAGGTCGCCGAGCAGCGACTCGAGCGGCATGCCCTTCGCCAGCGCGTAGCCGAGGCCGCGGTGCGCGTAGAAGAGGTAGTCGTCCTCGCGCAGCGCCGCCACGGCGCCGGCCTGGAGTCCCTCCTGTCCGATGCCCGGATGCCAGAAGCCGCCGAAGCCGTGCTCGGCGATGTGCTTCTGCAGCCGCAGCTCGGTGGCGCGGATCAGCGCGACCGTCCGGTACAGGCTGGTGGTGAGCTCCCCTACGGCCATCCCGCCCGGCCCGCCTCCACGCGCGTGGTGAACAGCACCGACGGCGTGGCCCCCTCCACCGCGGGCAGGCGCCAGTCGGGCGCCGCGCAGAGCAGCATCGTGTGGCCGTCATCGCCGCCGAGCATGCAGCCGTAGAAGACCAGGTCGCCGGGGGCTTCGATCTCCTCGAGGATCTCGCCGCCGGCCGCGATGCGCGCGGCGCGATGGTGCAGGGAGTCGCCGGCCCAGACACAGCCGCCGGCGTCCAGGCAGCCGCCGTCCGGCGCGAACTCCACGAGCGGCAGCAGCTCCTCGAGCGTGGTGTGTGCGGGCGTCTCGGCGATCTGCGCCCAGATGCGGTGGTCGCTGAGGGAGCCGTCGTCGCCGATGGTGAAGGCGGCGATGCGGGCCGCGGTGGTCTCGTTCACCAGCAGCGTGCGGCCGTCGGGCGTGATCATCCCGGCGTTCGGGAAGTGGAGGCCGTTCGCGGCGGCCGACACCGTGCCGTCCGGATCGACCCGGACCAGCGTCGCTGCCTTTGGCGGCTCGCCGGCCATCAGGTCGTAGCCGTAGTTGCCCACGTAGGCGCGGCCGTGGGCGTCCACCACCATGTCGTTGGCCTCGCCGCGCGAGAACTCGGAGATGTCGGCGTGGAGCGCCACGTCGCCGCTCTCGCTGCGGCGCCAGATCTTGTGCCCGGTCATCGACACGGCGAGCAGCGAGCCGTCGGGGAGCCAGCCGAGGCCGGACGGCTGCTCGACCTCCATCACGGTCTCGGCGCTTCCGTCGGCGTCCACCGCGAGCACGCGGTTGGCGTAGAAGTCGGACACCCACCAGCGCCCGTCGTGCCAGCGGGCGCCCTCGAAGAAGGTGCCGCCATCGAGCAGCTTCTCGAGCTTGCGCATCGGGCCCTGACCCTACGCGCTCCCACACGCCTGCGCCGACCGCGTTTTGGAGGAATTCCCACACGCCCGCAGCGCGTTTCGGGCGTGGGCGACGAGCGCTGTCAGCGTGTGCCCGCGATGGCTGTGCTCGGCACCGAGAGCGGACGGCTGGACCACCGCGTGGCCCTGATCACCGGCGCGGGATCGGGCATCGGCCGCGCCATGGCGGAGGAGTTCGCGGCACGCGGGGCGAGCATCGCCGCGTGTGATCTGGTGGCGGGTACGAGCGAGGAGACGGTCGAGCTGGCTCTTCGCGCGGGGGCCCCGTCGGCTGTCGCGCTGACCGCCGACGTGAGCGTGGCCGGCGACGTCGCACGGGCCGTCGACGAAGCGATCGCCGCTCTCGGCCGCGTGGACATCCTCTGCTCCAACGCGGGCGTCCTCGACGACTATCGCGACGCGCTCGCCTGCACGGAAGAGCAGTGGGACCGCGTGTTCGGCGTGAACCTGAAGGCCACCTGGCTGATGTCGCGCGCGGTCCTGCCGGGGATGCTCGAGCGCGAGTCGGGCTGCATCATCGTCACGGCGTCGGTGGCCGGGATGGTGGCGGGCGGCGGTGGCGTGGCCTACACGGCGTCGAAGCACGGGGTGATCGGCCTGATGCGCCAGCTCGCCTACGACCACGCCGCGAAGGGCGTGAAGGTGAACGCCATCTGCCCCGGAGTGGTGCAGACCGGCATGACGCAGCCGCTGTTCGACGATCCCGAGTCGGTGATGTACGAGTTCATCCCGGCGATCCCGAGCGCCACCTGGGCGCAGCCGCAGGAGATCGCCAAGCTGGCCGCGCTGATCGCCTCCGACGACGTGCCGTTCATGCACGGCGCCTGCGTGGTCGCGGACGGCGGCTGGACGATGAAGTAGCCGCTCTACGCCGCGAACGAGCGCGCGGTATTGCCGCCGTCCACCACGAGCGCGGCGCCGTTCACGTAGCTGGCCTCGTCCGACGCGAGGAACAGCGCCGCGTAAGCGACCTCCTCGGGACGCCCGGCGCGCCCCATTGCTGCCATCGCGGTGGCGGTGGCGGGGTCGTTGAAGAGCGAGATCGCGGGGGCGATCATCGGCGTGTCGACAAAGCCGGGGCAGACCGCGTTCGTCCGCACGCCGTTCTTGATGTAGGTGATGCCCATCGACCGGCTGAGGTTTATGAGCGCGCCCTTTGCCGCGGTGTACGCGTGCGCGTCGTAGAGACCGGTCAGCCCGGCCATGCTGGCCATGTTCACGATCGAGCCCTGGCCCGCCTCGATCATCCGCGGGAGCACCGCGCGGATCATGATGAAGAAGCCCTCGAGGTCCACGCCGCCGATGATGTCGCGCCAGTTCTCGAGCGACGCCTCGTGGACGCCGGCCATCGTGCCCGGGTGGTCGAGCCCGTACTGCCAGCCCACGCCCGCGTTGTTCACCAGGATGTCGACGCGGCCGTACTCGTCGATCGCGGCCTGCACCACCTTCTCGCCCGTCTCCGGATCCTCGAGGTCGCCGGGAACCACAATCCCGTTGCCGCCCGCAGCAGCGAGCACTTCCTCGAGCTGGTCCTCCCTGCGCGCCGTGCCCACAACCGTGGCGCCCTCGCGCCCGAACAGCTCCATTGTCGCGCGGCCGATGCCGCTGCTTGCTCCGGTGATGACGGCGACCTTGTCGTCGAGACGGCCCACGTTCTCCTCCTGGTCGAGCGCTGAACGGCGCGATGCTACGGGCGGGCCAGAGGGCGCCCGGGGAGCGGCCGTGCCCCGCGTTGTCGGATTCGACAGTCAGGCGTCGCGCCGCGCGCCCACCATGAACACCGCCATCACCGCGGGCGTGTTGCCTGGATTGCGCCAGCGGTGCCGGGTGCCGTTCTGCACGACCGTGTCGCCCGGCTTGAGCAGGCGCTCGGCGCCGTCGTCGAGCTCGAGGATCAGCTCACCGCTGAGGATCACCTCGAAGTCGATGGTGTCGGTGGTGTGCATGCCGGGGTCGTCGGGCTCGAGCACGTCGAGCATGCCGGGGAGCGCGTCGCGAGCCTCCCGCTTGGCTTTTTCCAGATCCAGGTCGTCGGGCGGCGCGCTGCCCTCCGGCGGGATCACGGAGAAGCTGAAGCGAAAGCCGTCGACCGCGGGGAAGTAGCTCCGATGCGCGGGCTCGCTCCCGTCGTCGGGGAACGTCGGCGTGGCGTCTCCTCCCCACAGCTCGAGGAACTCCCAGCCGGCAAAGAGCGCAACGGCCGTCGGGTCCACGTCCTCGTCGGAGGCGAACACGGACCGGCCCGCCTCGTCATGGCCCGTCACCACGCGCCGGACTTTCATGGCGGCGAAGCTAGTCGTCCCGCCGTCGCGCGTGCGCGTGCACGCGCACGGGAGGTTGTGCAAATCACCTAGGCTGCGCCAATGGCCCGTTTCAAGATGAAGCAGAAGGTTCTCGCGATCGGCGACGACTTCTGGATCGAGAACGACGATGGCGACCGCGTCTACAAGGTCGACGGCAAGGCGCTCCGGATCCGCGACACGTTCGTCCTCGAGGACCGCGACGGGCACGAGCTGGCGAAGATCCAGGAGAAGAAGCTCACCGTCCGCGACAAGATGACCGTCGAGCGCGACGGCCACAAGCTGGCCACGATCCACAAGGCGCTGGTCGGAATCCGCGACCGCTTCAACATCGACGTGGAGGACGGCGAGGACCTGAAGGCGCGTGGCAACTTCACCGACCACGAGTACGAGATCAAGCGCGACGGCGACGTGGTCGCCACGATCTCGAAGAAGTGGTTCCGCGTGCGCGACACCTACGGCATCGAGGTGCGTGAGGGCGAGGACGAGCCGCTGATGCTGTCGCTCGCCGTCGCGATCGACGCGATGTCACACCACATCGACGCTTAGCCGCCCAGCGACGTGACCACGCGGCGGTGCTCGCGCATCGTCTCCATCCCGTCGGCGCCCGGCTGGCGGCCGAAGCCGCAGTACATCGCCACTCCGAAGTTGTCGAGGTAGCGCTTGGCGGTGTCGTGCCGCCGCTTGAGCCCCTTCTCACCGTCGATCGGGAGCACGATGCCGAGGAACACGCGGGCGTCGATCGGTTCCAGATCCGCGAGCGGGCGGAAGAAGCTCCTGTCCTCGCTGCGCAGGTAGCGCGGCCCGGCTAGGTGCAGCCAGTCGACCGTCCGCCCGCTGTTCGCCACCGCGAAGTTGGCCATGCGCACGAGCACGCCGTAGTCGCGCGCCTCGTACATGGGCCACTCGGGGAAGGTGCCGTAACAGAGGTGGTAGCCGACCAGGGTTTCTTCGGGGATCAGCGGGGTCAGCCGTCTAACCGGTCCGGCGAAGCGCTCCCAGGCGCCCTCGTTCGTCCACGCGAGAACGCCCTCGATGTCCTGAGTCTCGTACGCGCAGTCCCACTGGATGGCGAGGTCCTCGGCGGGAATTTCGTTCAGCAGCCTCGCGAGCTCCCGGCCCACGAGGTCCTCGTAGCCCCGCTCGGCGATCGGGTAGTCGGCGGCGAAGTCGGCCTTGAACCCGTTCATGGCGCTCGAGGGGAAAGGCAGGCCGATCTGGAAGCGGAGGCCCGGCGGGATGACGCCCTGATCCCTCAGCTCCGTGAAGGTGGCGTACGAGTCGATCGCATCGTCGATGCGCGGCCACGAGTCGAAGTGGAGCTCGGTGACGCCCTCTTTGACGCCGAACACAGGAGTCTCATACGCATGTCGCGGAATCCCGGTGGGCGACTCGGTCTCCTCGACGACGACCACATCCGGGTTGGGCCGCACCAGCCGCTCGCGCTCGTAGCCGACCCACGCGGCGCGCGGTCCGGTCTCGCCGTCCGGCAACGCGAAGACGAGATCGCCGAACAGCTCGGCGCCGGCTCGGAAGGCCGATTCGGTCGAGGCGGCGGGGAGGCTGCCGACGAGCAGGAGCTCGGAGTCGACTCGCCGCGCCATACGCGTCAGTCCCGCGCGTACCAGTCCGGCGGCTCGTCCATCTCCGCCTCGACCTGGCGCGGATGGATCGGCATCACGGCGGTGATCTCCGTGGCGCGGATGTACATGGTCCGCAGGTCGTCATCGTGGGCGAGCCGCACCGTGTCGACCGTGACCCAACCGTCGCCCGCCTCGTCGATCCGCCGCATCACCACGTCCGGCGAGTCGTTGCTCATGATGGCGTCCTCGACGCCCCTCATGCAGATCCAGCTCGGCATGACCCCGAAGCGTACGGGTCGCGCGACTGAGCTAGCTCGCGGGCGTGTTCGTGTACGCCTGGTAGCCGCGGCAGGGCTCGCCGCGGAGGCCCGGGCAGGGCGGCAGGGCGGTCGGCACGTTCACGCCTGGCACCACTGGCAGAAGCAGGCTCGAGGGCATCGACTTCGAGCGAGCAATGGCGACGTTCGCCGTGCCGGTCGGGTCGGTCTCGCCGAACGACCAGATCGGCTGGTCGCCGTTCGGCGCCGTGATCGTCACGCGGATCCGCGACCCGGCCCGGTACGCGTGGCCCTCGTAGTAGAGCGGGATCGTCACCGGCACGTACTTGTTCGCCGGCATCGGCGACACGTCGGACGCGCGCAGGCTCAGCACCGGCTCGAGCGGCGTGCTCTTCTTGGCGTCGAGCTTGCGCTCGTCGGCGCGCAGCCAGCCGCCCTGGACGAAGGTCTCCTTGCCGTCTGGTCGCACCTCGGTGATCGTGGCCTGGAGGTCCACGTTCGGAGTCGACGAGCGGACCCAGGCCTTCACCGCGCCGGCGCCGATCACGGTGGTGTTGGCGGTCAACGGGCTTGTCACGTACGACGCCGCGCTGCCCGCCGGCGGCTGGACCCAGTTGTACGGCGGAGTCGCGGTCCACAACCCGTTCGTCCCGGCGGCGGTGTCGCCCGTGAAGTCGGTAAGCGGTCGGGCGCTCGCGTTCCAGGTGAACACGTCGGCGCCGGCCTGCGTGGGCGGGGTGTCGGCGAGCGAGCCGCCCGGTCCCATGTACCAGGAGCGGCCGGTTGTCCCGGGGATCGGGAAGCTCGGCCAGGACTGCTCGAAGCCGGGCTGCGGCTGGCCGGCCGACTGGCCGCCCGCGCCGTTGTCGAACATCACGCGGATCGACGGCAGCTTCTCGAACGCCGCCAGCGCGCCCGCGTAGGTGGGCTGCAGCTGGATCGG
>DATNBJ010000298.1:0-6391 GCA_035572055.1 Thermoleophilaceae bacterium
GGCCAGGGCTTTTAAGGCCCCTCTGTCTGCCAGTTCCAGCACCCGGGCGGTTGGCGCAAGTCTAGGTGCGGGACCACACGCCACGGGTATACGGTGTCGGCCATGAAGAAGGTCTTCTTCGCGCCCTTCAGCATCGTGTTCGGCATCGTCGCCGGCCTCGTCGGCAGGAAGCTGTTCGACCAGGTTTGGGGGCTGATCGACGACGAGGAGCCGCCCGACGGGTCGATCCACAAGACGAGTTGGCGCAAGCTCATCATCGCCACCGCGATTCAGGGAGCGATCTTCCGCGCCACCAAGGCCGCGTTCGATCGCTGGGCACGGACCGGGTTCCTGCGTTTGACAGGGTCCTGGCCGGGGGATGAAGAGCCAGAGCCTGAGTAGCGAGCCGTAACGAGGCGGCGCAAGAGCTAATCCGGCTTGTTAGGGTGGGCTGTTCGCTGGTTGGGGTTTCCGCCAAGGGGGGCGGAGCCGGCGAAGAAGACGGGAGTGGAGCTGGATGCGTTCTGTTAGCGGGGTGGGACGTATTGCCGCCATTGGCGCGGTTTTCGTCGCTGCCCTGCTCGTGGGCATATTCCTCTTTGGGAACGTCGGCAAGGGCGGCTACAGGGTCAGCGCCGACTTCCTGAACGCGGGGCAGCTCGTGAAGGGCAACCTCGTGGAGGTCGCGGGCGTGAAGGCCGGCAGCGTCACCGGCATCAAGATCACGCCGAACGGCCAGGCGCAGATCGAGATGAAGATCGACGGCGCCTACCAGCCACTCCCCAAGGGCACGAAGGCCGTGATCCGGATGGCGTCGCAGACCGGCATCGCCAACCGCTACATCGAGCTCGACATGCCCGGCGGCCCGAAGGGCCGGACGATCCCCAACGGCGGAAACATCGACGCCGACAACACCACGACGGCGGTCGACCTCGACGAGCTGTTCAACACGCTCGACCCGAAGACCCGCAAGGCGCTGCAGGGATTCTTCAAGGGCTCCGCGGAGCAGTTCCAGGGCGTGACGCAGCAGGCGAACGTCGGGCTTCACTACCTGAACCCGGCGCTCGCCACGTCGAGCCGAGTGTTCAACGAGCTGAACCGCGACACCCCGGTGCTCGAGCACTTCATCGGGGACAGCGCGCACCTGGTCACGGCGGTGGCCGAGAAGCGGGACGACCTCTCGGCGCTGGTGGCGAACCTGAACGCCACCACGCGCGCGATCGGGAACGAGAAGGCCTCGCTCGCCGACGCGATCGGGCGCCTGCCGGACTTCATGCGCCAGGCGAACACCACGTTCGTGAACGTCCGCGGCGCGCTGACCGACGTGACGCCGCTCGTGAACGCGTCGAAGCCGGTGGCCAAGAAGCTGAAGCCGTTCCTCGACCAGGTGCAGCCGCTCGCCCAGGACGCCAAGCCGACCGTGGCCGGCCTCAACACCGTGATCCAGCGCGCCGCGCCGGACAACGACCTCATCGACCTGACCAACACGCTGACGCCGCTCGCCCACATCGCGGTGGACTCCGACAAGCGGAACAGCGCGACCCGTCAGGGCTCCTTCCCGGAGACGAGCAAGGCGCTGGTGGCCAGCTCGCCGGTCATCGCCCAGGGACGGCCGTACACCGGCGATCTGTTCGGCTGGTTCGACGACTTCTCGACCACCGGCGGCTACGACGCGCTCGGCAGCATCTCGCGCTCGCAGGTGCTGTTCAACGCGACCTCTCCCGACCTCGGCGGGGTCGTGACGCTGCCCAACGGGATCTCGCTCGCGCCGAACACGCCGCTGAACATCCAGGTGCCCGGCCAGCCGACCCTTCCGGTCGACGTCGCCGGCGAGGTGATCAAGACCTTCACCCGCATCAACCAGTTCCGGCGCTGTCCGGGCGGCGGCGACGTGGTGGCGCCCGACCGCTCGAACGTCCTCTCGCCGGACATGCAGAAGCAGCTCGGCTGCACAGAATCCGACCGCGCCGCAGGCGACTTCACACCGGGCGGATGAAGCGGGTCATCTCGACACTGATCGTGTTCGGCGCGGTGGCCGCGGCGGCCGTGCTGATGGGCGCGAAGTCGAGCGCCCCGCAGACCAAGACGGTGAAGATCGTGTTCGACAACGCCTTCGGGCTGACCACCGGCGGCGACCTGAAGATCGGCGGCGTCCGGGCCGGCAAGACGACGGGCTTCTCGGTGACGAACAGCTTCCCGCCGAAGGCCGTGGTCACGGCGAGCCTGACGCAGAAGGGCTTCCAGAGCTTCCGTGCCGACGCGAGCTGCGCGATCCGGCCGCAGTCGCTGATCGGCGAGTACTACGTGGACTGCCAGCCGGGCACCTCCGAGGCGACGCTGAAGAACGACACGGTGCCGGTGACGCAGACCTCCTCCACGGTCCCGCAGGACCTGATCCAGGACATCATGCGCCAGCCCGAGCGCGACCGCCTGCGGCTGATCATCAACGAGCTCGGCACCGGCCTCGCCGGCCGGCCGCAGGATCTGAACGACGTGATCCGGCGCGCCGCTCCGGGCCTTCAGCAGACCAGCAGGGTGCTGAAGATCCTCGGCGACCAGAACAAGGTCATCCAGAACTTCATCGTCAATTCGGACACCGTCGTGAAAGAGCTCGAGGCGCGCAAGAAGGACGTGGCGCGCTGGGTGGTGGAGGCAGCCAAGACGTCGCAGATCTCGGCCTCGAGGCGGCAGGCGCTCCAGGCGCAGTTCCAGAAGCTTCCGGGCTTCCTGGGCGAGCTCCAACCCACCATGGCAAAGCTCGGTGACCTCGCGGACCAGCAGACCCCGCTGCTCCGCGACCTCCAGCGCGCCGCGCCCGACCTCAACACGTTCTTCACCAAGCTCGGCCCGTTCGCCGACGCCTCGCGCCCGGCGTTCAAGGGCCTCGGGCAGGCTTCGGCCACCGGCAACACCGCGCTGAAGGACAGCCGCCGGGAGGTGGACCAGCTCGCCGCCCTGGCGGCCGACGCGCCACGCGTGGGCAAGCCGCTCCGCCAGTTCCTGCAGACGCTCGACGACCGCAACCGCAGCACCGAGCCGGACTCGCGTGCGAAGACCAGCGCGCCGCCCGCGCCCGACCCGACCGCCTTCACGAACGACAAGCAGGGCTTCACCGGGTTCGAGGCGTTCTGGAACTACGTCTACTGGCAGACGCTGGCGATCAACCCGTTCGACCAGATCGGCCACGTGCTCCGCGGCCTCTTCATCCTCGGCTCGCCCTGCGGGAACTACCAGACGGGCGACGGCTACGGCACGGATGCGAAGACCACCGCGCTGTTCAAGAAGTGCAACTCGTGGATGGGTCCGTACCAGCCCGGCGTGAATGCCGCCGACCCGACGGGCGACGTGAAGAACAAGAGCACGAAGAGCAAGGCCAAGGCGATCCCGGATCCGGGCGAGCCGGCGCGCGGGACGCCCGAGACCAAGCCGGCGCCGGGTCAGCCCGACCTCTCCAAGCCGCAGATCGTCCTGCCCAAGGAGATCCAGAACCTGCTCGACACGCTGAAGGTGCCGGGCTCGGCTCCGTCGCTGCCGAACCTGCCGCAGCTCCCGGACGTGAACCAGCTCACGCAGCAGCAGATCCAGCAGCTCACGGACACGCTGCAGCAGCTCGGCGTCACCGGCGCCACCGGCGCGACCGGCCCCGCCGGCGCGACGAGTGACCCGACCCAGCTCCTCAACTACCTGCTCGGCAAGTGATGAAGACCCGCCGCGGAACAGCCTCGATCGTCGCCTCCCCCGTGCTGGTGGGCGCCGTCACCGTGCTGATCATCCTGGTGGCGGTCTTCCTCGCCTACAACGCGAACAACGGCCTGCCGTTCGTGCCGACCTACGACGTCTGGGCGCAGATCCCGAACGGGGCGAACCTGGTGAAGGGCAACGAGGTGCGCGTCGGCGGCTTCCGCGTGGGCGTGGTGGACAAGATCGTCCCCGAGTACGACCAGGCGCAGAAGAAGACCATCGCCAAGGTCCACATGAAGCTCGACAAGAGCGTGCAGCCGCTGTCGACGAACAGCACGCTGATCGTGCGCCAGCGCTCGGCGCTCGGCCTGAAGTACATCCAGATCACGCCGGGCCAGGCGAAGACGAGCTACAAGGCGGGCGACACGATCCCGCTGAAGCAGGCGGGCACGCCGGTCGAGTTCGACGACTTCTTCAACACCTTCGACCAGCCGACGCGCGACGCCTCGCGGCTGGCGCTCAAGGGCTACGGCGACGCGTTCTCGGGCCGCGGCACCTCGCTGAACGGCGCGATCGAGGCACTCAACCCGTTCCTGGTTCACCTGACGCCGGTGATGGAGAACCTGTCGAACCCGAAGACGCAGCTCAGCGAGTTCTTCAAGGAGATCGGCAAGGCGTCGGCCGAGGTCGCGCCCGTGGCGAAGGTCCAGGCCGAGCTGTTCACCAACATGGCCGACACCTTCGCGGCGATCGGACACAGCCCGAGCGCGCTCCAGCAGTCGATCGAGAAGGCGCCGCCCACGCTCGACACTGCCACTGCCAGCTTCAAGACCCAGCAGCCGTTCCTCGCCGACTTCGCCGACCTGTCTCACCGTCTGCGGCCGGTCGCGTCCACGCTGCCGCACATGCTGCCCGCGCTGAACCGCGCGCTCGGCTCCGGCACGGACGTTCTGCCGAAGACCGTCGACCTCGACCAGCAGACGCAGGACCTGTTCCAGGCCCTCGACGACCTTGCGAAGAACCCGAACACCTTCCTCGCGCTTCAGGACCTGACCACAACCGTCTCGGTCACCGGGCCGATGCTCCAGTACGTCGCGCCGTTCCAGACGGTGTGCAACAACGCGGTCTACTTCTTCACCGGCCTCGGCGGCCACATGTCGGAGGACGTGAAGGGCGGCACCACGGAGCGCGTGCTGGTGCGCAACGACATCCCGCTCCAGCAGCCCGGCAAGCTCGGCGACAGCGCCAACTGGCGCCCGGCCGACCTGCCGGCGAACGTGAGCTCGAAGTCCACGAAGGACGCGCTGGGCAACTACTTCGAGGCGATGCACGGCCAGCCGTACGGGCCTGCCATCGACGCCAACGGCAATGCCGACTGCCAGTGGGGCCAGACCGGTTACGTCAACGGCCCGCTCCCGTCCCCGAACGGTGCCGACGCCGGCCGCTACCCGCCGGCGGACTCCTCGACGAGCGACTTCGATCCGAACGCGCCCAATCCGCTCACCTACATGAAGGGCGACTTCTTCACCAACAAGGCCGGTGGCAGCCACGTGGTGGCGGCTCCGAACACCCCCGGCCTGGCCGGTCCGACCTACACGGGCGTCCCGAACCTGAGGGACGTGCCCTAGACCATGGCTCGACGTCTTCGCCTCCGCAAAAAGAAGCACCCGCAGGATCCCGGCATGTCGCCGTTCAAGGCGGGCGTCATCGCGCTCGTGCTGCTCGGCGCCTTCAGCTTCTGGGGCTTCACCCGGTTCAACCCGTTCTCGCACCCGTACAAGTTCTCCGCGGTCTTCCAGAACGTGAACAACCTGCAGCCGAAGTCGCCCGTGCGCATCGCCGGCGTGAACGTGGGCACGGTCGACTCCGTCAAGGGCCTCCCCGGCGGCCGCGGCGCCGCGCGGGTCACGATGTCGGTGAAGAAGGAGGGGCTGCCGCTCCATACCGACGCGCAGCTCAAGATCCGCCCGCGCGTCTTCCTCGAGGGCAACGAGTTCGTGGATGTCCAGCCGGGCTCGCCCGAGTCGCCGAAGCTGAAGGACGGCGGCACGATCCCGATCAACCAGACATCGGTGTCCGTGCAGTTCGGCCAGGTGCTCACGGCGCTCCAGACCGACACGCGCAAGAACCTGCAGGACTTCCTCAAGGAGTACTCGCAGGGGCTGGCCGACGGCGGCGCCCAGGGCTTCCGCGAGGCCGTGAAGCAGTGGCCGTCGGCGTACCGCAACAGCTCGCTCGCCAACGAGGCCGCGCTCGGCACCGAGCCGCACGACCTCTCCACCGTGGAGCAGGGCCAGGCCAAGGTCTTCCGCGCGCTCGACCTCCACGAGGACGACCTGAAGAGCCTCGTGACGAACTTCAACACCACCGCCGCCGCGTTCGCGCGTGAGGACGGTCCGCTGCAGCAGTCGATACCGGCGCTCGACGCCGTGCTGCGCACCGGCACCCCGACCCTGCGGACTCTGAACGCCGCGCTGCCGTCACTGCGCAGGTTCTCGGTCGACGCGCTGCCGGGCGTCAAGTCCTCGGGCCCGACGATCGACGCCTCGATGCCGTTCGTGACCCAGGCCCGGCAGCTCGTGAGCCAGTCCGAGCTGCGAGGGCTCACCGGCGACCTGCTGGTCACGATCCCGTCGCTCGCGAAGCTGAACCACGACGCGATCCCGCTGCTCGACCAGACGCGCCAGCTCAGCTCGTGCACGAACAACGTGCTGCTGCCGTTCGCGATGTC
>DATNBJ010000299.1:0-2930 GCA_035572055.1 Thermoleophilaceae bacterium
TTCGGCCTCTGGTCGTGGGACGACCTGCCCGCGCTGGCCCCCGAGGTCATCTTCTTCCCGCCGAGCTCGCCGCTCTCCATCTACGACTTCGCCTGCTGGGGCCGCCAGACCGTGGTCGCGCTCACGATCGTCGCCGCCTACCGGCCGGCGCGGCCGCTGCCGTTCCGGCTCGACGAGCTGTTCACCGGCGCGCGCGACGAGTACCGCGCCTCGCCGCTGACCAAGCGCGGGATGTTCGAGCTCGCCGACCGCCTCGGCCGCGCGTACAACCGCCGGCCGCTCCGGCCGCTGCGCAGGCTCGCGCTGGAGAAGGCGGAGCGCTGGGTGGTGGCCCGCCAGGAGGCGGACGGCTCGTGGGGCGGCATCCAGCCGCCGTGGGTCTACTCGCTCATGGCGCTCCAGCTCCGCGGCTATCCGATCGACCACCCGCTGATGCAGGCGGGCCTCGACGGGCTCGACAAGTTCACGGTCTACGAGGAGGACCACTGCTGGCTGGAGGCCTGCCAGTCGCCGGTCTGGGACACGGCGCTGGCCGTGATCGCGCTGGCGGACGCCGGGGTGCCCGCCGACGATCCGGCGCTGGTGCGCGCGGCCGGCTGGCTGCTCGACGAGGAGGTCCGCGTGGCCGGCGACTGGGCGCTGCGCCGGCCCGACCTCGAGCCCGGCGGCTGGTCCTTCGAGTTCGAGAACGACAACTACCCGGACATCGACGACACCGCCGAGATCGTCATGGCGCTGCGCAAGGTCGACCACCCCGACCGCGCGCGCGTGGACGCCGCCATCCGCCGCGGCGTGAACTGGCTCGTGGGCATGCAGAGCTCGAACCACGGCTGGGCCGCGTTCGACGCCGACAACACCAGCAGGCTGATCGGCGAGCTGCCGTTCTGCGACTTCGGCGAGGTCACCGACCCGCCGAGCGCCGACGTGACCGCCCACGCGCTCGAGATGCTGGCGCTCGAGGGCCTGGCCGACAGCGAGTCGGCGCGGGGCGGCCTCGACTGGTTGCTGCGCGAGCAGGAGGCCGACGGCTCCTGGTTCGGGCGCTGGGGTGTGAACCACGTGTACGGGCTGGGCGCGGTGCTGCCGGCGCTGCGCGCGATGGGCGTCCGCGGCGACGACTCGCGGGTGCTCCGCGCCGTGCAGTGGCTGCGGGCGCACCAGAACGACGACGGCGGCTTCGGCGAGGACTGCCGCTCGTACGTCGACCCGAGCTGGATCGGCCGCGGCGACAGCACCGCCTCGCAGACCGCCTGGGCGCTGATGGCGATGCACGCCGCCGAGCTCGACCTCGGCGACGAGATGGTGCAGCGCGCGCTCGCCTGGCTCGCCGACGCCCAGCGCGAGGACGGCACCTGGGACGAGCCCCAGTTCACCGGCACCGGCTTCCCCGGCGACTTCTACATCAACTACCACCTCTACCGGCTCGTGTTCCCGGTCTCCGCGCTGGGCCGCTGGCTCGAGCGGTGAGCCGGCTGTTGGTGCTGGCGCCCCTTCGCATCGAAGCCATTGCCGCCCGCCGCTCCGGGGCGGCGGTGATGCGCACCGGCATGGGGCCCGACCGCGCGGCCGCCGCGGCGCTCGCCGCCGCACGCGAGCCCGCCACGGCGGTGGCGGTGCTCGGCTTCTGCGGCGCGCTCGCCCCCGACCTCGAGCCCGGCGACATCGTGGTGGCGGACGAGCTGCGCGGCGCAAACGGCCCCTTCCCCTGCAATGGCGCGGACGCGGTGGCGAGCGCACTTCAGCGCGCCGGCCTCACGGCTCGCCGCGGCCCGTTGGTCTCGGTCCGCAGGATCGCGCGCGGAACGCGCCGCGCCGAACTGGCCGCCGACGGCTCGATCGCCGTCGACACGGAGTCGGCCTGGCTGGCGCCCGCCGCCGCCGGCCGCCCGTTTGCAGCTCTGCGAGCGGTGGTCGACACCCCCTCGCACGAGCTCCTGCGTCCCCGGACCGTCGTTTCCGGGATTACCGCGTATCGTGCTCTTGGGCGCGCGGCTGGGGCGCTCGAGGCCTGGATGGAGTCGCTACCCGAACAGGAGGCGCAGACCTAGATGGCAGTACCGCTGAGGCAGACCGTACGGGTGGGGACCTACCTGATGAAGCAGAAGCTCGCGCGCCGGGAGAAGTTCCCGCTGCTCGTCGAGCTCGAGCCCTTGTTCCAGTGCAATCTGGCCTGCTCGTTCTGCGGCAAGATCCAGCACCCCGAGCACATCCTCAAGCAGCGGATGCCCGTCGACCAGGCGCTCGCGGCGATCGAGGAGTCCGGCGCCCCGATGGTCTCCATCGCCGGCGGCGAGCCGCTCGTCCATCCCGAGATCCACGTGATCGCCGAGGAGCTGCTGAAGCGCAAGAAGTTCGTCTTCCTCTGCACCAACGCGATCCTGCTGAAGAAGAAGATGGACAACTTCAAGCCGTCTCCCTACTTCACCTGGGTCGTGCACCTCGACGGCCTGCGGGAGCGCCACGACCAATTCGTCGAGCGCGAGGGGATCTTCGACACGGCGGTCGAGGCGATCAAGGAGGCGAAGGCGCGCGGCTTCCGGGTCGGTACGAACACCACGTTCCTCAACACCGACACGCCGGAGACCGTCAGGGAGGTGCTCGACTACCTCAACGACGAGCTCGAGGTGGACACCATCCAGATCTCGCCCGCGTACGCGTACGAGAAGGCCCCGGACCAGGAGCACTTCCCCGGCGTCGAGCAGACGCGGCAGCTCTTCTCCGCCGCCTTCGCGGACGGTGGCCGCAAGCGGTGGCGGCTCAACCACTCCCCGCTCTTCCTCGACTTCCTCGAGGGCAAGGTCGACTACCAGTGCACTCCCTGGGGGATCCCGAGCTACTCGCTGTTCGGCTGGCAGCGCCCCTGCTACCTGATGTCCGACGGCTACGCGAAGACCTACAAGGAGCTCATCGAGACCACCGACTGGTCGAAG
>DATNBJ010000300.1:0-12912 GCA_035572055.1 Thermoleophilaceae bacterium
CTCCCGCAGGCCGGCCAGCGCGCGGGTGTAGCACTCGTCCACGATCCGGCGGACCTCCCGGTCCACCAGCTCGCGCGTGGACTCGGACGCGCCGTCCACGCCCGGGAAGAGCGGCGACTGCTCGCCGGGCCGCGGCAGCACCGAGACCAGACCCACAGCGTCGGACATGCCCCAGCGGCCCACCATCTGGCGGGCGATGTTGGTGACCTGCTCGAGGTCGGACTCGGCGCCGGTGGTCACGTCGCCATAGACGATCTCCTCGGCGGCGCGGCCGCCCAGGGCGCCCACGATGCGGCCCTTCAGGTAGGCCACGCCGTAGCCGTAGCGGTCCGACGCCGGGCTCTGGAACGTGACGCCGAGCGCCTGGCCGCGCGGGATGATCGACACCTTGCGGACCGGGTCGGCCCCCGGCTCGAGCATGCCGAGCACTGCGTGGCCGGACTCGTGGTAGGCGGTCCGCTCGCGCTCATCGGGGGACAGCGTGATCCGCCGCTCGGTGCCGAGGATGATCTTCTCCAGGGCGTCGTTGAAGTCCGCGAGCGTGACGCGCTCGTGATCGCGCCTGGCAGCGGTCAGGGCAGCCTCGTTCACGAGATTGCGAAGGTCCGCACCCACCATGCCCGGAGTGTTGGCGGCGATCGTGTCGAGGTTCACGTCGTCGGCCAGCGGCACCGAGCGGGTGTGCACCTCCAGGATCTTCTCGCGGCCCTCCCGGTCGGGCGGCTGCACGAACACGCGGCGGTCGAAGCGTCCCGGGCGCAGCAGCGCCTGATCGAGGATCTCCGGCCGGTTGGTGGCCGCGAGCACGATCACGCCCTCCGTGCCGGTGAAGCCGTCCATCTCGGTGAGGATCTGGTTGAGCGTCTGCTCGCGCTCGTCGTTGCCGCCGCTGAAGCCACCGCCGCCGCGGGAACGGCCGATCGCGTCGAGCTCGTCGATGAAGATGATCGCCGGGGCGGCCTCCTTGGCCTGCTTGAAGAGGTCCCGGACGCGGCTGGCGCCGACGCCGACGATCGCCTCGATGAACTCGGACGCCGAGATCGAGAAGAACGGCACGTCGGCCTCGCCGGCCACCGCGCGCGCGAGGAGCGTCTTGCCGGTGCCGGGCGGGCCCGCCAGCAGGACGCCCTTCGGGATCGCGCCGCCCAGTCTTCGGTAGCGATCCGGATTGCGCAGGAAGTCCACCACCTCGGCCAGCTCCTGCTTGGCCTCGTCGATGCCGGCCACGTCCTTGAAGGTGGTGCGCTGGGACGAGTGCTCGTAACGCCGCGCGCCCGAGCGCCCGAACGAGCCGAGCACGCCGCCGGCCGAGCTGCTCCGTCTGGCCAGCGCGATGAACAGGAACACAAGTAAGAGCGTGGGCCCGAGGCCGAAGACGATCGTCTGCCAGAGCGGCGTGCCGGTGTCGACCTTGTGGGCGTTGACCGTGACGTTCTTCGTGATCAGCAGGTTCGCGAGGCCGTCGTCGCCGAACGCCGGACGGACGGTCTTGAACTTGTCGACGCTCTTCGGCTTCTCGCCCGCCTTGGCGGTGTACTGGACGGCCTTCTTGAAGTCGCCCTGGATCGACTCGCCCTTGGCGCTGATCTCGCTGACGTTGCCCGCCTGGACCTGCTTGTAGAAGAGCGTGTATGGGACCGTCGTCCGCGACGGGTTGCTGGACAGCGAGAGGCTGAGGATGAAGTTGAGCGCGAAGAGCGCGAG
This sequence comes from Thermoleophilaceae bacterium, assembly GCA_035572055.1. Lineage (GTDB taxonomy): Bacteria > Actinomycetota > Thermoleophilia > Solirubrobacterales > Thermoleophilaceae > JAICJR01. Next base: position 1,705 of record DATNBJ010000300.1, read on the forward strand.
GACGATCCACCAGAAGCGGCGGATCGAAGGCGGGACCATCGGCGTCTGCTGCCGCGGCCCGTCCGGCTGGTCCCCCGCCGGGTGCCCCTCGACCTTCCAGGGCTTGCGCTCGCGCTGCTCCGGCGTGTTGTTGCGGCCGGGTATCCGTGGAGCATCCGCCATTGGAGGCGATGCTAGCGGCGGAACGCGGTTAGGAAGCCTCGGCCTCGACCCGCTCCAGCTCGCGCCGGAGCTCCTTGATCTCGTCGCGAAGCTTGGCCGCGTACTCGAAGCGCAGCTCGTCCGCGGCGAGCAGCATCTCCTCCTCGAGCTCGACCATCGTCTTGGAGATCTCCTGCGGCGTCATCTGCTGCTCGTTGCGGCGGCGCCGGCCCTTGCCCTTCGGCACCTTCGACTCGATCGCCAGGAAGTCGGTGATGTCGGAGATGCCCTTGACGATCGTGGCCGGTGTGATGCCGTGCTCCTCGTTGTAGGCCACCTGGATCGCGCGGCGGCGGTCGGTCTCGGAGATCGCGTTGCGCATCGCCTGCGACTCCTTGTCCGCGTACATGATCACCTTGCCGCGCACGTTTCGGGCGGCGCGGCCGATCGTCTGGATCAGCGACGTCTCGCCACGGAGGAAGCCCTCCTTGTCGGCGTCGATGATCGCCACGAGCGAGACCTCCGGCAGGTCGAGGCCCTCGCGCAGGAGGTTCACCCCCACCAGCACGTCGAACTCGCCGAGCCGCAGGTCGCGGATGATCTGGATCCGCTCCAGCGTGTCGATCTCCGAGTGCAGGTAGCGGACCTTGAAGCCGTACTCCATGAGGTAGTCGGTCAGGTCCTCGGCCATCTTCTTCGTGAGGGTGGTGACCAGGATGCGGTCGCCCTCCTCGGAGCGCGCCCGGACCTCGTTCATCAGGTCGTCGATCTGATTCTTGGTCTCGCGGACCTCGACCTCCGGGTCCACGATCCCGGTCGGCCGGACGATCTGCTCGACGATCCGCGAGCTGTGGTTGCGCTCGAACTCGCCGGGCGTGGCGGACACGAACACGATCTGGTTCGTGATGGTCATGAACTCGTCGAAGGTCTGCGGCCGGTTGTCGAGCGCGCTCGGCAGCCGGAAGCCGTAGTCCACGAGCGTCTGCTTGCGCGAGCGGTCGCCCTCGTACATGCCGCCGATCTGCGGCACGGTCTGGTGCGACTCGTCGATGAACACCACGAAGTCGTCCGGGAAGAAGTCGAGCAGGCAGAACGGGCGCTCGCCGGGCGCGCGGCCGTCGAGGATGCGCGAGTAGTTCTCGATCCCGTTGCAGAAGCCGAGCTCGCGCAGCATCTCCATGTCGAACTGCGTGCGCTGGCGCAGCCGGTGCGACTCGAGCAGCTTGCCCTGCTCCTCGAGCTCCTTCGTGCGGGCCTCGAGCTCGTCGCGGATCTCCCCCACCGCGCGCTCGATCGTCGGCCGGTCGGTGGCGTAGTGCGTGGCCGGCCAGATGCCCACGTGCTCGATGTCGGCGATCACCTCGCCGGTCAGGGGGTCGAAGTGCTGGAGCTGCTCGATCTCGTCGCCGAAGAAGACGGCGCGGTAGGCGGTCTCCGCGTAGGCCGGGAAGACCTCCAGCGTCTCTCCGCGCACCCGGAAGCTGCCGCGGCCGAGCGCGGTGTCGTTGCGCGAGTAGTGGTTGTCCACGAGCTTGCGCAGCGTGGCGTCGCGGTCGAGCATGTCGCCCTTCGTCAGCGTCACCACCTGGGCGTCGTACTTCGCCGGCGAGCCCAGGCCGTAGATGCACGACACGCTGGCCACGACCACCACATCCCGCCGCCCCAGCAGCGCCGCCGTGGCCGAGTGCCTCAGCCGGTCGATCTCCTCGTTGATCGAAGAGTCCTTCTCGATGTAGAGGTCCTGCTGCGGGACGTACGCCTCGGGCTGGTAGTAGTCGTAGTAGGAGACGAAGTACTCGACCGAGTTGTTCGGCAGGAACTCGCGGAACTCGTTGCAGAGCTGCGCCGCCAGCGTCTTGTTGTGTGCGATCACGAGAGCCGGTCGCTGGACCTGCTCGATCGTGAACGCCATCGTGGCGGTCTTGCCCGAGCCGGTGACGCCGAGCAGCGTCTGGAACCGGTCGCCGGCCGCCAGCCCCTCGGCCAGCCCGTCACGGGCCTGCGGCTGGTCGGCTACGGCGGTGTAGGCAGGGTTGATGGCGAACTCGGGCATCCCCGAGCGACGCTAGCACCCCGCCCGGCTACTGGAGACCCAGCTCCTTGCGGTAGTTCTTCCGGTACTGCTCTTGGTGCGACAGCACGCTCAGCACATAGTGGCGGGTCTCCGGGAACGGGATGTTGCGGCCGGCGTCGAAGTTGCCGGGCCCGCCCACACGTTTGACCCACTTGTCCACGTTGACCATCCCCGCGTTGTAGGCCGCCACGCCCAGCGTGGTGTTCCCGTTGTAGTGGGCGATCAGGTAGCGCAGGTACCAGGAGCCGTAGGCGATGTTCACCTGCGGCGTGCCGAGGTCCTGGAGCTGGAACTGGGTGCCGCCCGACTTGTGGGCGATGAACCTCGCGGTGGACGGCATGAGCTGCATCAGGCCCTTCGCGCCCGCGCTCGATGTCTGGTCGCGGAACTTCGACTCCTGGTAGATGACCGCGGCGATCAGCGCCGCGTCGAGCTGCTTGTCGGCGGCCTGCTGCCGGATGATGTCCTGGTGGTTGAGCGGCAGGGTGAAGTGGCGCACCGCGGTCGGAGCAATCCGCAGGGCGAGGATGACCGCCACGCCGACCAGGGCCGCGACCGCCAGCAGCGCGGTGGCCCGCCTGCGCCGCACCGCGGACCGCGCACGCCGGCGACTCTGCGGTGCACGCTGGAGAACCGTGGATGCGGTGCGGTAGCTCGTCAAAGTCCCATCTTCTCAAGCACGCCCGATAACTCCTGCTGCAAATCGTCAATATCGCGGTCGTTGCGGACGATGTAGTCCGCTCTCTCCGCTTTTTCGCTCTGGCTGAGCTGCACGGCCTCCCGGGAGTCGACGCCGGCGTGGCCGCGCTTGGCGGCGCGCTCGCGGCGCAGGTCCTCGTCGGCGACCACGGCGATCGTGTGGTCGAACACCGCCTCCATCCCGGACTCGAACAGCAACGGTACCTCCACGACCGCCGCGCGCGGCGGCGGATCGCGATGCGCGATCTGCTCGCGCCATTCGTTCACGCGCGCCCCCACGCGCGGCCAGAGCACGCCCTCGAGCCACTTGCGCTCATCCGGGTCCCCGAACACGACCGTCGCGACGACGTTGCGGTCGACCCGGCCATCCGCTGCCACCCGCTCGCCGAAGCGCTCGACCAGCAGGTCGCGCACCTCGCCGCTCTCGAGCAGCTCGTGCACCACGGCGTCGGTGGACAGCGTCGCGGCACCCAGGCGCTCGAGCGCGCTCAGGGCCTCGGACTTCCCGGCGCCGATGCCGCCGGTCAGCCCGACGAACGGCGGCGTGCCCTTCGACACGCCCTACTCGTGGTCGGCCGGGGCCTGCTCTTCGGCGGGCTCTTCCGCCTCGGACTCGGCTGCTGCCTCTGCCTCTGCCTCGGCTTCGGGCTCGGGCGCTGCCTCGGCCTCGGGCTCGGGCTCTGCCTCGGCCGGTGACTCCGCCTCGGCCGGTGACTCCGCCTCGGGCTCCGCCTCGGCCGGTGACTCCGCCTCGGGCTCGGCCTCGGGCTCCGCCTCGGGCTCGGCCTGTTCCTCGGCCTCGGGTTCCGCCGCGACCTCAGGCTCCAGCTCGCCGCGCAGGTCGTCCACGGACACCTCTGCGCCCGCGAACACGTCCTCGGACAGACCCAGCTCGGGCACGTCGTCGAGCTGGTTCGCGCTGATCTCGGCGGATGGGCTGCCGTCGCCGGCGGACCGCATCGGCAGGACCTGGTCCTCCACGCGCTTCACGCTCAGCGACAGGCGCCGGCGCTCGGAGTCGATCTCGAGGATCTTGACCTTCACCGTGTCGCCCTGGTTGACGATCTCGCGCGGGTTCTCCACGTGATGCTGGGCGAGCTCGGAGATGTGCACGAGCCCCTCCACGCCATCGAGGATCTCGACGAAGGCGCCGAAGCTGACGACCTTGGTGACCTTGCCCTCGAGCTCGTCGCCGACGTTGTAGGTGTCCATGACGCGCTGCCACGGATCCTCCTGCGTCTGCTTGAGGCCGAGCGAGATGCGCTGGCGCTCGCGGTCGATGTCGAGCACCTTCACCGGCACCACGTCGCCGATGTTGAGGATCTCGGACGGGTGGTTCACATGGCTCCAGGAGAGCTCGGAGATGTGGATCAGGCCGTCGATGCCGTCGAGGTCCACGAACGCGCCGAAGTCGACGATGTTGGAGATCGCTCCCTCCACGACCTGGCCCGGCTGGAGCCGGTCGAGGATCTGCTGGCGAACCTCCTTGCGCTCCTCCTCGAGCACCGCGCGGCGGCTGAGCACCACGTTGTTGCGCGAGCGGTTGAGCTCGATGACCTTGCACTCGATCTTCTGGCCGAGGAAGTCGTCGAGGTTCTGCACGCGGCGGATGTCGACCAGCGAGGCGGGCAGGAAGCCGCGCACGCCGAGGTCGATGATCAGGCCGCCCTTGACGACCTCGATGACCGTGCCCTCCACGGGCTCGCCCGATTCGGCGGCGGCCTCGATGCGGCGCCAGGCCTTCTCGAAGCGAGCGCGCTTCTTCGACAGAATCAACCGGCCGTCCTGGTCCTCCTTGGTGAGCACCAGGGCGTCGACCTCTTCACCGAGCTCGACCTCCTCGGAGGCGTCCACCGACTTGCGGATGGAGAGCTCGTGGGCCGGGATGACGCCCTCGGACTTGTAGCCGATGTCGACCAGGACCTCGTCCTTGTCGATCCGCACCACCTTGCCGGTGACCACGTCCCCCTCCTCGAAGGGGACCAGCGTGGCGTCGTAGTTGGGGACTATCTGCCCGTCGATTTCGAGGAGCAGCCCGTTTGACCCCTCTACGGGCCGTGCCTCAGTCAAAGCTTCTGTGTCTGTCACGAATTTGGAAGGTTAGCGGCCCAGATGCGGCAGCGTGGGCGGCCAGCAGCCTTGTAGGCTGGCTTGCGATGCCCCGGAGACGCACCAAGCGTGGCGCCGACCGCACGCCTCTCTCTGGCGACGCGGACGTATTGATCTGCGGCGCAAGCTTCGCAGGTCTTGCGGTTGCGCGCGAGCTGGCCGGCTCGGGCGCGCGCGTGCTGATGATCGATCGCTACGAGATCGGCGAGCGGCAGACGTCCGCGTGCGCGGCGCCGACGGGGTGGCTCGAGGCGCTAGGGCTGCAGGCCTCGATGCGCCAGACCTTCCCCGAGCTGGTGATCCACACCCCCCACGCGACCGCCCGCTACGAGCTCCCGTGGACCTTCTCGACGTTCGACTACCGCACGCTGTGCGAGCTGCTGGACGACCAGAACGACGCTTCGTTCGAGACGGCGAAGGTGGACGGCCGCACCGGTTTCACCGTGCACACGGACCGCGGTGACCTGACCGCGCCGCTGATCGTCGACGGCCTGGGCTGGCGGCGAGTGCTCGCCCGGCCGGGGTACCAGCCCCCGGATGCCCCGTTGTCACGCGGCCTGGAGGTGCACCCGCACGGCGAGAGCTCGGACCTCGAGATCTGGATCGACCGCAAGTACGTGCCGGCCGGCTACGGCTGGAGCTTCCCCGCGCGCGACGAGATCCGGATCGGCGTGGGCTCGTTCGATCCCCGCTTCCACGTGAAGGACACGACCGTGGAGCTGGCCGAGGATCTCGACCGGGAAGCGGTCCGTTACCAGGGGAATTGGATTCCGCACCGGCTGCGCGACGCCACGGCCGACGGCATCTTCTTCGTGGGCGACTCCGCCGGCCACTGCCTGCCGCTGACGGCCGAGGGCATCCGCACGGCGTTCTACTTCGGCATCGCGTGCGGGCGCGAGCTGCGAGCGGTGCTCGCGGGCAGGTCGAGCCGCGAGGACGCGCTGCGCGGCTACCACGACTTCAGCGCCACGCACCGCTGGAAGTTCGAGTCGATGCTGAAGGTCCAGCGGCTGATCCCGCACGTGCCGCCGCGGGTGCTCGGGCCCGCGATCCGCGCGATGAGCACGCAGCGCTTCGTGGACTGGTCCTTCGGCCACTATCTGAAGATCGCCCCGCCGGAGTTCGCCGGCGCGGCGCCCAGCCCGGCGGGCGAGCCGGTCCGCGCCGCCGCCTAGCCGCAGTTCCAGATTGGGCCGCCGCGCCCCGGGAAGCCCTACTCCGTCCCCGAAACGGAGAGAGCGATGAAGGCGGTTGTCTGGCACGGAAAGCGTGACGTCAGGGTGGACAACGTCCCGGATCCCACGATCCAGGAGCCGACGGACGCGATCGTCCGGATCACGTCGACCGGCATCTGCGGGTCCGACCTGCACCTCTACGAGATCATGGGGCCGTTCATCGGCGAGGGCGACGTCCTCGGCCACGAGCCGATGGGGATCGTGGAGGAGGTCGGCAGCGAGGTGACCGAGCTCTCGCCGGGCGACCGTGTGGTGGTCCCCTTCAACATCTCCTGCGGCACCTGCTTCATGTGCTCGCAGGGCCTGCAGTCCCAGTGCGAGACCACGCAGGTGCGCGAGCAGGGCATGGGCGCCGCCCTGTTCGGCTACACCAAGCTCTACGGCGAGGTGCCCGGAGGCCAGGCCGAGCTCCTGCGCGTGCCGTTCGGGAACACGCTGCCGATCAAGGTCCCAGAGGGGCCGGCGGACGACCGCTTCGTGTACCTGTCGGACGTGCTGCCCACCGCATGGCAGGCGGTGGAGTACGCCGACGTGCCGGATGGCGGCTCGGTCGTGGTGCTCGGGCTCGGCCCGATCGGCGACATGTCCACGCGGGTCGCGAAGCACCGCGGCTACCGGGTGATCGGCGTCGACCTCGTGCCCGAGCGCATCGAGCGAGCCCGCGCCAACGGCGTGGAGGTGCTCGACCTGCGCGACCACGAGCAGGACCTCGCCGAGGTGATCCGCGAGATGACCGACGGCCGCGGCCCGGACTCGGTGATCGAGGCGGTGGGGATGGAGGCACACGGGTCGCCCGGTGCGAAGCTCGCGCAGCGCGTCACCGGCATGCTTCCCGACGGGATCGCCGAGAAGCTGATGCAGACGGCCGGCATGGACCGCATGCACGCCTTCTATCTCGCGATCGACATCGTCCGCCGCGGCGGCACGATCTCGCTGATCGGCGTCTACGGCGGCATGGCCGACCCGCTGCCCATGTTCACGCTGTTCGACAAGCAGATCCAGCTGCGCATGGGCCAGGCGAACGTGAAGCACTGGGTGGACGACATCCTGCCGCTGCTCACCGACGGCGACCCCCTGGGCACCGACGGCTTCGCCACCCACCGCATCCCGCTCGACCGAGCGGCGGAGGGCTACGAGATGTTCCAGAAGAAGGAGGACGGCGCCGTCAAGATCCTGCTGCAGCCGTGATCACTTGGCTTCGAGCCAGTTGGGGCCGACGCCCACGTCGACAGCCAGCGCCGGGTCGAGGTCGTACGCGCGGGTCATCTCCTCGCGGACGATCGTCGTCGCACGGTCGATCTCGTCGTCGGGCGCCTCGAACAGCAGCTCGTCGTGGATCTGGAGCACGAGCCGGGTGCGCAGGCGCTCGTCGCGGAGGCGCTTCCAGCAGCGGACCATCGCCACCTTGATGATGTCGGCGGCACTGCCCTGGATCACGGTGCTGATCGCCAGGCGCTCGCCGAGCAGGCGCGTCTGGCGCTGGCGGGCGCGCAGCTCGGGGATCCTGCGCATGCGTCCAAACAGCGTGGTGACGTAGCCCTCGTCAGTGGCGCTCGTGATCGTGCTCGTGATCAGCTCCTGCACCTTCGGGAAGCGGTTCAGGTAGCGCTCGATGAACTCGGCCGCCTCCTCCTGCGGGATCTGGAGCCGGTCCGCCAGCCCGAACGCGGACAGCCCGTAGACGATCCCGAAGTTGATCATCTTGGCCTTCGACCGGGTGCCGTGGTCGACCTGGTCGGGCGGGAGGCCGAACATCTCGCCCGCCGTGGCCGCGTGGATGTCCGCGCCCTGCGCGAACAGCTCCTTCAGCACGTCCTCGCCGGCGATGTGCGCCAGCACCCGCAGCTCGATCTGCGAGTAGTCGGCGGAGATCAGCTTGTAACCGTCCTCGGCGATGAAGCAGGCGCGGATCTCGCGGCCCTCCTCGCTGCGGATCGGGATGTTCTGGAGGTTCGGGTTCGTGCTCGACAGGCGCCCCGTGGTGGTGGCCGTCTGGTTGAAGGTGGTGTGCAGGCGGCCGCTGCTCGGGCGGATCAGCTCGGGCAGCGCGTCGAGGTAGGTGCTCTTGAGCTTCGAGAGCTCGCGCCAGGCCTCGACCTTGGCGATGATCTCGTGCTCCTCGCGGATGGCGGCGAGCACGCGCGCGTCGGTGGAGAAGCCGGTCTTGCCGCGGCGCTTCTTCGACAGCCCGAGCTTGTCGAACAGCACCTGTCCGAGCTGCTGCGGCGAGCCGATCGTGAACTCCTCGCCGGCGAGCTCGTAGATCTCCTTCTCCAGCGCCTCGATGCGCGTGCCGAAGTCCTCGGCGATGCCTGCGAGGCGCTGGGTGTCGAGCTTCACCCCGGCGCGCTCCAGGTCGATCAGCACCTCCACGAGCGGCAGCTCCACCTCGCGCAGCAGCCGCGTGAGCCCCTGCTCCTCGATCCGGGCGAGCTGCCGGTCCACCAGCGCGCGCGTGGACACCGCTCGCTCGGCCAGCCCGTTCGCGCCCTGGACCTTCGCCGTGATGCTCTCGTCCTCGAGCAGCTCGAGCAGCGGGTACTTCCGCCGCGCCGGGTCGATCAGGTACGCGGCCACCATCGTGTCGTGCTCGAGCGGCGGCTGCTCAGACGGATCCTCCGATGCCGCCAGCGTCTTCCAGTCGTGCGCCACCAGCGGGCGCTGGCCCCAGGCGAGCGTGAGCGCGGCCAGCGTCTCGGCCTCGCCCACCATCACCTCCTCGCCGCCCGCGTAGGCGGCGAAGCGCAGGGGTCCGGCGGCGGCGCCGTCCTCGGCCAGTGGCCGCTCGGCGGCCAGCGTGGCGTGCTCGCCGGTCAGGCTGGCCACCTCCGCGGTGGGCACCTCGAGAGCGCGCGCCTCCAGCTCGAGCGACGCCGCCTGGTAGGGCGCGGCCTTCTCCTCCTCGCCCTCGAACGCCTCCTCGAGCCGGCGCAGCGGATCGCGCAGCTCGAACTCGCGGAAGAACTCGCGCAGGCGCGAGCGGTCGGGCTCGTGGGCCACGAGGTGGTCGAAGTCCACGTCCACCGGCACGTCGCGGATGGCCGTGGCGAGCTGCTTCGAGATGCGCGCGTCGTCGGCGTGAACGGTCAGGTTCTCCTTGCGCTTGGCGCCCGAGATCTTGTCCACGTTCGCCAGCACCTCCTCGAGCGTGCCGAACTCCTGGAGGAGCTGGGCGGCGGTCTTGTCGCCGATGCCGGGGACGCCCGGGATGTTGTCCGAGGTGTCGCCCTTGAGCCCGTAGAAGTCGGTGATCAGCGTCGGCGGGATGCCGTAGCGGTCGAGTACGGCCTGCTCGTCGTAGACGACGGTGTCGGTGATGCCGCGGCTCGTGGCCATCACCTTCACCCCGGGCTCCACGAGCTGGAACATGTCGCGGTCGCCGGTGACGACCATCACGTCGAGGCCCTTCGCGCGCGCCTGGCCGGCCAGCGTGGCGATCACGTCGTCTGCCTCGAACCCCTCCACACGCACGTTCTGGTAGCCGAACGCGTCGACGAGCGGCTGGAGGTGCGGCCACTGCTCGGACAGGAGGTCGGGCCGCCGGCGGCGCTCGGCCTTGTACTCCTCGTAGGTCTTCTCACGGCCCGACATGCCCGCGTCCCAGGCCACCACGGTGGGCTTCACCCCGTAGTCGGTCACGATCTTCACGAGCATCGAGGCGAAGCCGAAGATCGCGTTCGTGGGCACCCCGCGAGAGGTGGCAATTGTCTCCGGCAGCGCGAAGAAGGCCCGGTAGGCCAGGCTGTTTCCGTCGATCAGGAAGAGCTCGTTGCCGTTCTCCGCCACGGCTGGATCTTATGAACCGATCTGGTCGCCGGGGAATTGCCTGCAAGCGGCGGGATATTCCCCTGCAAGCAGCGCGTTCTTACTATGCTTGCGCCTCTTCGCGGCCTTTGCGCGGGCCGCGGTGGCCCTAGGAGAGAGACACAGGTCCATGCCAGTCAGGCCGAGCGCCCAGTACTCACTGACGCTCCGGGTCGAGCTCGACCGCCGCCCGGGACAGCTTGGCCTGCTCGCGTCCGCGATCGGCGAGGCGGGCGGCATGATCGGTCACATCGACACGATCGAGACCGGCGAGGCGAAGGCCATCCGGGAGCTCACCGTTATGGCCAGCGACCAGGACCACTCGGACGCGATCGTGACCGCCGTCGAGGCCGTGGACGGCTGCAACATCATCCGCGTCGCCGACCGCACCTTCGAGCTGCACCGCGGCGGCAAGCTCTACACCGGCCTGACCGCGGCGATCACCACGCGCGACGACCTCTCCATGGCGTACACGCCGGGCGTGGGCCGGGTCTGCATGGCGATCCACGACGATCCCGACAAGGCCTACGAGTACACGATCAAGTCGAACACGGTGGCCGTCGTGTCCGACGGCAGCGCGGTGCTGGGCCTCGGCGACATCGGCGCCGCCGCCGCCATGCCCGTGATGGAGGGCAAGGCGATGCTGTTCAAGGAGTTCGGCGACGTGGACGCCGTGCCGATCTGCCTGGACACGAAGGACACCGACGCGATCGTCGAGACCGTGAAGCACCTGGCGCCGGGCTTCGGCGGCATCAACCTCGAGGACATCTCCTCACCGCGCTGCTTCGAGATCGAGTCGCGGCTGCAGGAGGAGCTCGACATCCCGGTCTTCCACGACGACCAGCACGGCACCGCCATCGTCGTGCTCTCCGCGCTCCTCAACGCCTGCCGCCTGACCGGCCGGCGCCTGGAGGACCTGAGCGTGTCGATGGTCGGAGCGGGCGCCGCCGGCGTGGCCGTGACGAAGATCCTCATGAACTCGGGCGTGGCCTCGATCGTGGCCTGCGACCGCCGCGGCGCGATCAACACGCACCGTCCCGACTACGAGGACGGCTCGATGAACGCGGTCAAGGCGTGGCTGGCGGAGAACACGAACCCCGAGGGGCGCGACGGCAGCGTGGCCGACACGCTCGACGGCACCGACCT
>DATNBJ010000301.1:0-4843 GCA_035572055.1 Thermoleophilaceae bacterium
CAGCTCCGCCCTCGACGCCGAGCCGCGCACGGTCGTGCTGGTGACCCACGACGTGGAGGAGGCACTGCTCCTCTGCAACGAGGTGGTGGTCATGTCCGCCCGGCCGGGACGCATCATCGACCGGATCCAGGTGTCGCTGCCCAAGGAGGGCACGCACCGCGAGATCGTGGCGCAGCCCGAGTTCGTGGCACTGCGCGAGCGGGCGCTGGAGGCGCTCGAGACGTGAGCGCCGAGGTCCAGGACCCCGCGGTCGAGGCCGTGGCCGGCGCCCGTCCGGCGACGAAGCCCGAGGGCAGGTTCGCTCGTCCGGCGCGGCTCGCGCGGACCTACGGCCTGTCGCTCCTCGTGGTGCTCCTGCTGCTGGGGATCTGGGAGGTGATAAGCCGCACCGGCAAGGTCAAGGACTACATCCTGCCGGCGCCGGACCAGGTGCTCAGCGAGCTGTGGAACGACTGGGGCCTCGTGTACCGGAGCGCCACCTGGATCACGTTCCAGGAGATGTTCATCGGCTTCCTGATCGCCACCGCCGCGGGCCTCGGCATCGCCATGCTGCTGCACTGGTCGCCGGTCCTGCGGCGCGCGATCTACCCGCTGCTGATCGCGTCGCAGACGATCCCGATCGTGGTCCTGGCGCCGATCCTGGCGATCATCATGGGCTACAACATCGGCCCCAAGCTGGTCGTGGTCGCGCTCGTCTGCTTCTTCCCGATCGCGATCAACACGTTGGACGGGCTGCGGTCCGTCGACGAGGAATACGTGCGCATGATGCGCACGCTCCACGGCACCCGCTGGCTCACCTTCCGGCGAATCGAGCTGCCCTCCGCCATGCCCTCGTTCTTCTCGGGCATGCGCGTGTCGGCCGCGTTCGCACCGGTCGGCGCGGTGTTCGGAGAGTTCTCGGGCTCGAACGATGGACTGGGGTTCGTGATGCTCCAGGCGGGCCCGCAGCTGCAGACGACGCGCGTGTTCGCGGCCGTCCTGCTCCTGACGGTGATGTCGATTTTGCTGGTGCTGGCCGTCTCGTTCAGCGAGCGCCTGATCGCTCCCTGGGCACATCAACCGAGGAGGAACACATGAAGCGGAGGATTCTGGCCCCGCTGTCGGCGCTGCTCGTCGTTGGCTTGGTGGGAGTACTCACCGCCTGCGGAAGCAGCAGCAAGTCGAGCTCGTCGCCCGCGACGACCGCTGCCGCCGGCAACACCGCGCCGGCCGAGACCACTCCCAAGGAGACCAAGAACGTCCAGCTCATGCTGGACTGGGTGCCGAACCCCGACCACCTCGCCCTCTACCAGACGCAGGCGGCCGGCGACTGGAAGGCCCAGGGCCTCAACGTGAAGCTCCAGCCGCCGTCGAACGTGGCCGACGTGGCGAAGCTCGTGGCCACCGGCAAGGTGCCGCTGGGCATCTCCTATGAGCCGGACACGATCATCGCGGCCTCGCAGGGCCTGCCGGTGACCGCCGTGGCCGCGCTGGTCCCGGTCGCGCTGAACTCGATCATCGCCCCGGAGAAGTCGGGCATCAAGGCGGCCGGCGACCTGAAGGGCAAGTCGGTGGGAACGCCCGGGATCCCGTCCGACGACGTCTATCTGAAGGCGATCGCCAAGAAGGAGGGCTTCCCCGAGAGCGCCTTCAAGAAGGTGAACGTGGGTGAGGGCCTGCTGGCCTCCGTGATCTCCGGCAAGGTCGACTCGATCATCGGCGGCTACCGCAACATCGAGGCGATCCAGGTCAAGGACCGCGGGCTCAACCCGACCGTGATCCCGGTGACCGACGCCGGCGTGCCGCAGTACGACGAGCTCGTAGTGATCGCCAACTCGGACAAGCTCAAGAGCGATACGGACTACCAGGCGACCGTCAAGGCGTTCCTGGCCGGGCTCGCCAAGGGCAACGCCAGCGCGGTGTCCGACCCGACGGCGGCGACCGCCGCCATGGGCGATGTCGTGAAGGGCTATCCGGCGAAGCAGGTCGCGCAGATGGTGGCCGCCACGGCGCCGCTGCTGAACAACCCGGCCGGCTTCGGCCAGATGGACCAGGCGAGCTGGCAGTCCTTCGGGGACTGGATGAAGGCCAACGGGATGATCGACAAGTCGGTCGACGCCTCGACGGTCATGACCAACGACTACCTGCCCGCGGGCTAGGACCAAGCGGACTCCGGCGGGGCTAAGAGCGCGACGCCCCGCCGGATCCGACCCTGTCGCATGACCACCACTCCGACGACCACGACCCTGAGCGAGCGGCTGCGCGAGGCCAGCGAGCCGCTCTGGTCTCAGGTCTTCGAGCACCCGTTCGTGACCGGGATCGCGGACGGCAGCCTGCCGCTCGACAGCTTCCGCTTCTACCTCGAGCAGGACAGGCTGTTCCTGTTCGACTACGCGCGGGCGCTCGGCGCGGCGGCCGCTCGCAGCATGGACGACGGCGAGCTGCGGGGGCTCGCCGCCGCGCTGAGCGAGACCCTGGAGGTCGAGCTCGAGGAGAACGGCCGGCTGGTCGAGCGCACGATCGCCGACGGGGCCGCCGACCGCGGCGGCAGCCTCGAGCTGGGCCCGGCGGCGCAGGGCTACGTGAGCTGGCTGCTGGACGTCTCGTTCCGCGGCACGCCGCTCGAGATCGCCACGGCGCTTCTCCCCTGCCCGTGGAGCTACACCGAGGTGGGCGTCCACTTCGCGGGCGCCGAGCCGCCGAACGCGATCTACCGCGACTGGCTCGCGTACCAGCGCTCCGACGAGGTGCAGCAGCACTCGCGTGCGCTGATCCGCGATCTGAACGCCCGCGCCACGGCCGGCGCCGACCTCGTGCGCCTCGCCACCACCTTCCGACTTGCCGTCCGCTACGAGCTTGCCTTCTGGGACGCCGGCTACGGCCTCACCCAGTGGCCCGACGCCCATTCGAGAGAGAGGAACCCATGAGCGATCGCCTGATCATCCGCAACGGGATCGTGCTGACGATGAACGACGCCAACGACGTGCACTTCGGCGGCACCGTCGTGCTCGACGGCGACCGGATCGAGGCGGTGCTCCCCGCCGGCGAGTCCGTGGAGGCGAACGGCGCCCGCGAGATCGACGCCGAGACCAAGATCGTGATGCCCGGCCTGATCGACCTCCACTACCACACTGCTCTCGGCAAGGGCTGGAGCGACCACCTGCCGCTGTGGGAGTACCTGCAGACCTGCTGGTACCCGATGATCCGCGCGCTCGACCCCGAGAGCGCCTACTGGGCCGCGCTGGCGAGCTACGCCGAGTCGATCCGCTGCGGCGTGACCACGATCAACGACATGTACCGGCAGCTCGACGCTCTCGCGAAGGCCGCCGAGGAGATCGGCATCCGCGCAGTGCTGTCGAACGACGTGGCCACCGACGAGCACGACCTCGACACCCTGGCCGACAACGCCCAGGCGTTCGAGAACAACAACGGCTCGGCCAACGGGCGCATCCAGGTGCTCGTGGGCATCGAGTGGCTGCCGCTGGCATCGGAGGAGCTGCTGCGAGACGCGCGCGCGCTGGCGAACGAGCTGGGCACCGGCATCCACATCCACCTCAACGAGTCGCTCGGCGAGGTGGAGATCTCGATGAAGATGTTCGGCCGCCGGCCCACGGAGGTGGCCTACGACAACGGGATCCTCGGACCCGACTGCATCGCCGCGCACTGCGTCTGGCTGTCCGACAAGGAGCTGGCGCTGATGCGCGAGACCGGCACGCAGATCTCGCACAACCCGAGCTCGAACGCGAAGCTCGGCAACGGCATCGCGCGGCTGCCCGAGATGCTGGCCGCCGGCATCAACGTGGGCCTCGGCCACGACGCCGCGGAGTGCAACAACAGCCGCGACATGTTCGAGGTCATGAAGTACGCGTCGCTGATCCACCGCGCCTCGCGCGTGGACGCGAGCCTGCAGCCGGCGCCCGACGTGGTGCGCCAGGCCACGCGCAACGGCGCCGCCGCGCTCGGCCACGAGACGGGGCAGCTGATCCCCGGCCACAAGGCCGACGTGATCCTCGTGGAGACCAACTCGACGATGTTCACGCCGCTCATGCCGGGCAGCGTGGACCACGTGTTCTCGCACCTGGTGTTCGCCGCGAACGGGAGCTGCGTCGACACGACGATCGTCGACGGGCGCGTGCTGATGGAGGGCCGCAAGATCCTGAGCGTGGACGAGGACCGGGTGATCCGGGAGGCCAACCGGGCCTTCCAGGAGGTGGAGTCGCGGATGGTCGTCCCGGAGCTGGCGGAGGTCTAGAGGACTTGGTCGACCAAGTCATCAACGAGGGCGCGCTGATGAGGCGCGAGCTCGGTGAACCCCGCTCCGGCGAGGAACGGGGCGAACGGGTCCTCGCTGCGCGGCGCCTCGGCCAGCGTCTCGAGCAGCGCCAGCCAGCAGAACGGCGCGTAGACCGGGCTGTAGCCGCCCTCCTGCTCGAACACGACGCGACCGCCGCAGTGCTCGGTGGCGACCGCGATCAGCCGCTCGGCCACCTGCGCGAAGCCATTCGCCGTGAGCGCCAGCGTGGACAGCGGGTCGTACATGCTGGCGTCCACGCCGGCGACCACCAGCAGGAAGTCGGGCTTCCACGCGTTCAGCATGGGCACCACGAGGTGCTCGACCGCGTACAGGTAGCCGGCGTCGCCGGTGCCCGGCGCGAGGTTGACGTTCAGGTTGGAGCCGTCGGCCCCGCGGGCGTCGGCCGCGCCGGTCTCGATCGGGAACATCCGGTCCTCGTGCAGCGAGATCGTGAGCACGGAGGGGTCGTCGTAGAAGATCGCCTCGGTGCCGTTGCCGTGGTGGGCGTCGATGTCCACGATGGCCACGCGCTCGGCCCCGCCGCGCTGGGCCACGCGCGCCGCGGCAGCG
>DATNBJ010000302.1:0-18091 GCA_035572055.1 Thermoleophilaceae bacterium
GCGGGCGGGCCGGGCGGACATCGACCCGGCCGAGGCCGTGGAGGCCACGGGCGGCTGGGTGGCGGGCGTGCTGTTCGAGGCCTGGCGCTCGGCCGAGCACGTGGTGGGAATGGGCGGCGAGGCCGACGCCCTGCACGGCTATCTCTCCTCGCAGATCCTCGACCAGCTCGACCCGGCCGAGCGCGAGTTCCTGATCACCACCTCGGTGCTCGACGACGTGACCGCCGAGCGCGCCGAGGCGCTGGGCGAGGAGCGCGCGGCGGAGCTGCTCGTCGCGCTGCGGGCGAAGCACCTGCCGGTGGCCTGGCGCGGCAACACCATGCGTTGCCACGCCCGCCTGCGCGAGTACCTGCTGGCGCTGCTCGAGCGGCGCGGCCCGGCCGCGGTGCGCGAGCTGCGCGAGGCACACGCCCGGCTGCTCGAGGACGAGGGCCTGCACGAGGACGCCGTCGAGGAGTTCCTGCGCGCGCGCAAGCCGGACCTGGCGATCGACCCGGCGGAGACCGCGATCACGCGCGTGATCGACCGCCTCGACTACCCGGTGGCCGAGCGCTGGCTGGGATCGCTGGCCGACGTGCCGCGCTCCAGCGGCGCCACGCTGGCGGTGGCCGAGCTGATGCTGGCGATCGGGCGCGAGGACTACCGCCGCGGCGGCCGGGTGGCCGACCGGCTCGAGCTGGTGGGCGAGCGCGATCGCCTGGCGCGGGAGTCGCCGCGCGCCGCGGCGATGATGGCCTGGAGCTACTGGCACCTGGGCCGCTGGCGCGACGCGCTGACCGTCGGCGCCGCAGCGCCGGACAGCCCCGAGATGGACGCGGTGCGCTACACGTTCAACCTGGTGGACCACGAGCTGGCGCAGGCGGGCGCGCGCGAGCCGCGGATCACCGGCAGCCCCCTGGACGCGCTGGCGATGCGCGTGCACTACGCGCACGGACGGCTGAAGACGCTGGCGGACCTCCTGCCCACCACCGGCTGGGCGGCGGCGGTGACCGCGCCGTGGCGCATCGGCTGCCTGCGCGCCACCGGGCACCCCGAGCAGGCGCTGGCGCTCTACATGGACGCGCGCGTGGCCGACTGGGCGCACGTGTGGCTGCACGCGATGGTGGGGCCGGAGATCATGATCGACCTGGGCCGCGCGGACGAGTCGCGCGAGGCGCTGCGACGTGGCCGCGAGATGACGCGCGCCAGCGGCTCGGTGGTCTTCGAGATGCTCAACGAGTTGATCGAGGCAAAGATGGAGGTCCGGCTGAACCGCGATCCGGACGCGGCGCTGGCGGTGATCGAGCGCCTCGAGGAGCGTCCGGCCGGCCGCGAGTACCGCTTCATCGCCGAGCAGGCCGACCTGTGGGCGGGCCTCGCCCTGCTCATGAAGGGCGAGGACGCCGAAGCGCTGGCGCGGCTCGACGCCGCGGCGGAGACGATGAGCGCCGCGGAGCGGCTGCTCGAGCTGCCCACCGCCGGCGTGTACCTGAGCGAGGCGCGCTGGCGCGCGGGCGACGAAGCCGGCGCGGACGCGGCCGCGATGATCGCCTTCGACGCCGCGCAGCGCCAGGGCTCGAACCACTACCTGCTGCGCGCGCTGGCCACCTTCCCCGCCGTGGTCACGCGCATGATCGACGCGCAGCCCGACGCCGACTCGCCCTGGCACGCCCTCGGCCGCGCGCTGCTCGCGCAGAACGTGCTGGTGGAGCTGCCGATCAGGGCGCGCGTCGAGCTGCGCGAGTTCGGCGAGGTGGAGATCCTCGTGGACGGTCGCCCGGCGCCGCGCCCGCGGATCGCGAAGAGCCTCGAGCTGCTCGCCTACCTAACGAGCAGGGACAGGCCGCAGGCGCCGCGCGCGGAGCTGCTGAACGCGCTGTTCGACGGCCGCTCGGACGACTCGGCGCGCGCGTACCTGCGCCAGGCGATCCACCAGCTCCGCGAGGCGCTGCCCGACGAGGTGGAGCTGGTCTCCGACACCACGAGCGTGCGGCTGGCGGAGGACGTCCGGATCCGGAGCGAGTCGACCATCTTCGAGAGCCTGCTGGCCGAGGCGGCGCGGCTCCAGGGCGAGGAGCGCCTGCGGGCCACGACGCGGGCGCTCCAGCTCGCCGAGCACGGCGAGTACCTGCCGGGCGTGACGGGCGTCTGGGCCTCCGAGCGGAGAGAGCAGCTCGACCAGCTCGCGGCCGAGGCGCGCCATCACGCCGCCGAGCTGGCGTTCGAGGCGGGCCGCTACCAGGAGGCCGAGCGCTTCGTGACCAAGATCCTCGAGCTCGACCCCTACATGGAGGGCGCCTGGCGGCTGGAGATGAAGATCGCGGGCGCGGTGGGCAACGAGGACCGCGTGATCTCCGCCTACCGCCGCTGCGAGCGGGCCCTGGGCGAGCTAGGCGCCGAGCCCTCGAGCAGCACGCGACAACTGCTGGCCGCGCTCCGCCGCTAGCCGCGCCCGCGCCGCGTCGGCGCGGACCTGGAGGCGCAGGCGCAGCTCCCGCTCGGCGAGCCGTTCCTCGCGGTGCCGGAGGGCGATCTCGTCGTGGTGGTGGACCACCACGTAGTGCTGGATCTGCATCGCGATCAGGAGACCCGACAGCAGCACCACGCCGCCCGCCACCCAGCGGCGGCGAGCCAGCGGCGCCAGCGGGAGGACCCAGAGGATGTACCAGGGCAGCAGCCAGCCGCTCGTGGCGAGCTGAAGCAGGATCGTGCCCGCGGCGGCGGTCAGCCAGTCGCGCCTGCGCCACGCCCAGGCGAGCATGCCGGCGGCGCCGGCCGCGAACACGACGTCGAGCACGTGCCGCCGCGAGCTGGTCAGGTGGCCGAAGCCGGCGAGGTGGCCCACGAAGCCGCCGACGCTCACCACGGTCCAGTTGAACTCGTTGTTCAGCTTCAGCACGTCGACCATCGACCGCAGGTGCGGGCCAAAGACCTCGTAGGACGCGACGCCGATCACAAGCGCTCCCAGCGCCGCGCCCGCGAGGACCCGCCGGCGGTTGCGCGCCGCCACCAGGACGAATGGCAGCACAAGCGCCGCCGACAGCTTGATGCCCACAGCCACCATGAACAGCGCCCCGCCGAGCAGCGGCCAGCCGGACAGCACGAGCAGAGCGCCGCCGAGCAGCGGCAGCGCCATCAGCACGTCGTTGTGGCCGCCGCCGATCGTGTAGACGAGCAGCAGCGGGTTGAGCGCGAAGAACAGCACCGCGGTGAGCGGCCGCACCCCGAGCCTGCGCGCGCACGCCCAGATCAGCACGCAGCAGCCGAGGCTCGCCAGCCCGATGAGGCCCTTGAGCACCCACATCTCCCCCGCCACCCCGAGGTTGACGAACGAGTAGCTGAGGAGCGTGAACAGCGGCCCGTAGGCCGTGGGCGTGTGATTCCAGAGATGGCCGGAGGGCGGGAACGACGGGTCCTGCGGGATCGCCGCGGCGCCGTGCACGTACGGGTTGAGGTGGTAGATCACCCCCATCCGCGAGTAGGCGATGTAGTTGAAGATGTCCGTCGACAGAAGCGGCGGCGCCAGCGTGAAGATCGCCGTGAGCACCACCACGGCCGCCAGCGCGATCCACGCGGGCAGCGCGCGCGAGCAGGCGAGCACGACGAGGTAGAGCGCGCTCAGGATCACCAGCGTGACCGAGATCGACTCGACCGAGACCGGGTGGCCGGCGGGCAGCGCCCCCGCCATCCAGGAGGGGAAGCCGAGGTGTGACGACGGCACCAGCACGTTCGGATCCGCCACCGCGCCCGTGGCCAGCCGCCACGACACGAGGATCATCCCGGCGAGCGCCGCCGTGCCCACGAGCGCCACCGAGACGCGCACCGGACGCGAGCCGACAGCGCGGCGGAGGGAGAGGCGGGGAGCCTCGGGCAGGGTTAGCGCTTCGGTGGCCATCTGACCCCTGTGCCCGAGGCAAGCAGCGGCCTCCTTAAACACGTTGGGAATGCGGTTAAGCGCGATTAAGGGGGCCGCTGTGCAGGCAAGACGCGGGCTAGCTTGAGGCGCGTGAGGGCACGGCCGGGCGTCCCGTTGCTCGTTGTCGGAAGCCTGGCGATCGCAGGTCTCACACTGCTTCTGCCGTCGGTGCCGACCACCGATCCGTGGGGCTGGATCGTGTGGGGCAGGCAGGTGCTGCACCTCGACTTGAACACGGTGGCGGGACCACCCTCCTGGAAGCCGCTGCCGGTGCTGTTCACCGCGCCGCTGTCGCTGCTCGGCGGCGCGGCGCCGAGCGCCTGGCTCGTGATCGCCCGCGCCGGCGGGATCCTCGCGCTCGCGCTGGCCTTCCGCCTTGGCGCGCGGCTGGCCGGCCCGGCCGCCGGGGCGGTGGCGGTGCTCGGACTCGCGCTCAGCGGCGGCTGGCTGCGCGGCCTGGCCTACGGCTACACCGAAGGGCTCGCCGTGGCGCTACTGCTGTGGGCCATCCTCAGCCACATGGACGGGCGCCGCGGCCGCGCGCTCGTGCTCGCGTTCCTCGTCTCGCTGTCGAGGCCCGAGGCGTGGGCGTTCCTGCTCCCCTACGCCGCGTTCGTGGCCTGGAAGGAGCCGCGGCTGCGCCTGCCGGCGGCGGCCGTGGCGATCGGCTCGCCGCTCCTCTGGATCCTGCCGGACTGGTGGGGCTCGGGCCAGCTCTTCCACGCCTCGCGCGTGGCGGGTGTGAACCTGAGCGCCGACGGCGCCAACCCGGGCCTGCACGTGGTGCGCGCCGGGCTCGGCCTCATCTCGCTGCCGCTCGAGCTGCTGGCCGTCGCCGGCCTGGCGCTCGCCGTCCGGCGGCGCGACCGGCGGGTGCTCCTGCTGGGCCTCGGCGCGCTCGCGTGGATCCTCCTGCTCGGCGTGGCCACCGAGGCTCATTACCCCGGGGCCGGCCGCTTCCTCGTGCCGCCGGTCGCGATCGTCTGCGTGCTGGCCGGGGTGGGCGCCGCCTGGCTGTCGCAGCTCGCCGGGCGGGTGGCGCCCCAGGCCGCGCTGGCGGTGCTGCTCGCCGCGGCGGTGCTGCCGGTGCTGGCGCGCGCCGACGCGTCCGCCGACCAGGCGATCGGTACCCACGGGCCCACCCTCCTCCAGGGCGACCTCGACGTGGCGCTCCAGCAGGCCGGCGGCCCGCTGGCGGTGCTCCGCTGCGGGCAGCCCGTGCTGCCCCTGCACCTCTGGTGGAACGCCGGCGCGTTGGCCTGGAAGCTCGACGTGCCGCTCGACCGCATCGCCACGGTGCAGGAGAGGCAGCTCGCCTCGCTGGATGGGATCAGGGCGCCTGCCGTGCTGTTCCGGCCGCTCGCCCGAAGCGTGCCTCAGGACCCCGTCGCGATCCCGGCGCAGTCGCCGCCGCCGCCAGGCCTCCGCGTCCGGCGGCTCGCGCGCTACGGCGGCTGGTCGGTGCTCGCGCTCGAGCCGAAATCGCACGCTCCTCGCGCGTGCGCGTGAAAAGCGTCGATTTCCAGACCATTTTCTCAAGCGCGAGCGCCGGGGGCGCCGAAGAACCAGCCGTGAGGCGACTCCTTCCCGCCGCCGTTGCCACGCAAGGTCGAGGTCGTGAACTCGGCCCACCTGGTGCCCGGCTACTCGGTCGTTGGGAACCTCTCCTCGAAGCTCCGCTCCGGCGCTCTCGTGACCCTCGAGCCGATCGGCAAGAGGGTCAACGGCTGCGCATCAATGGCCGGACTCGCAAGCTGGCCTTCTATGCGACGGTGGTCTCCTCGGCCGAGAAGGGCGCCGTGACTCCCCACCACACGGACGGCGACGGCACCCCCGTGGCCGACGACGTCGAGCCCACCGGCCCCAGCGGGGGCGGCGGGCTCGACGATGGAGGCGACGAATAGGGCTCAGCCGCCGTTGGGCGCCTGGCTCGGCTGCGCGCCGAGCGTGACCTGAACGGTCTTCTCGCTGCCGCCCCGGGTCAGCACGACGGCGATCTTGTCGCCCGGCTTGTCCGCGGCGATGATCGCGGCGAGGTCGTCGGAGGTGGTCACCTGCTTGCCGGCGATCGACTTGATCACGTCGCCGTTCTGGATGCCGGCCTGCTGGGCTGGGCTGCCCTGCACGACGCTCTGAACGCTCGCCCCGAAGGCGGTGCCGTTGGCCGAGCCGGGCACGCTGCTCGTCGAGATGCCGAGGTAGGCGTGCGCGACCTTGCCGTTCTGCTCGAGCTGCGGGATCACGGTCTTGGCGAGATCGATCGGGATCGCGAAGCCCACGCCGCTGCTCGAGCCCTGACCGCCGGCCGTGCTCGAGTTGGTGGCGATCTGGGCGTTGATCCCGATCACCTGGCCGCTCGCGTTCAGCAGCGGGCCGCCCGAGTTGCCGGGGTTGATCGAGGCGTCGGTCTGGATCGCGCCGTCGATGCCGAAGCCGTTCGGCGCCTGGATGCTGCGGTCGAGGCCGGAGATGATCCCCTGGCTGAAGCTGTTCGTGTAGCCGAACGGGTTGCCGAGCGCGTACACGGTGTCGCCGATGCTGACGCTGCTCGAGTCGGCGAGGGTCAGCGGATGGAGGTCGAGCCCGGACGGGTCGATCTTGATCACGGCGAGGTCGGTGGACGGATCGGTGCCCACGACCTTCGCGGTGCGCGTGATCTTCGGCGTGCGGTCGAACGAGACGGTCACCTTCGTCGCGTTGTCCACCACGTGCTCGTTCGTGAGGATGTCGCCGCCCGAGTCGAGCACGATGCCGCTGCCGAGGGCGCTGCCGCCGCCCCCGCCACCGCCACCGCCGCCGAACGGGTTGCTCGCGGAGCTCCCCTCGGTGGAGATGATCGACACCACGCCGCTGTGCGTGGAGTTGTAGATGCTCTCGGGAGAGCCGGAGCTCGCCGCCACGGTGGTGTTCACGACCGGCGTGGCGGTCTTCATCGTGGCGGTCGGAGTGGAGTTGCCCCCACGGCCGGTCACGAGCAGCGCGACGCCGAGCGTGAGCACCGCCAATACGGCCGTCAGCAGGGAAATTCTGAGATTGAGTACGCGGGACATGGCCTGATTCACCTCTGGGGAAAGTCGATGTGCTTTCACCGACCATGTGCCGGATCGCTGAGCGCCCGCTAAGCGGATGCGAAGAAATCGCGAAGAAAGCGACCGCGTCCTTTTGGGGACCGTTTCCCTATCCTGGGTCGCCTGAGGGGTATGACTCGCGGGATTCTCGGCTTGCTCTTGGTGGCCGGCGCACTTGCTGTCGCGCCCGCTTCCGCGTTCGCGAATCTCTCGGCCGTGAACGTCACCGTCACGCCCTCCACGAAGGCGGCGGGCGCGCACCCGGACGTGACGGTGGACGAGAAGTTCACCTACTCGGACAGCACCGACAGCGCGAAGGACACCACGCTGCACTTCCCGCCCGGACTGATCGGCAACCCGCTCGCCACGCCGCTCTGCACCCAGGCGCAGTTCCAGGCGGACACCTGCCCGGCCAGCACGCAGCTGGGCACCACCACGGTCACCGCCACGGTGCTGGGCCTGCTTCAGACGCCCGCCGACGGGAGCATCTACAACGTCGTCCCGACCGGGAGCTCGCCCGCGATGCTCGGCATCGTGGTGCGGCCGGTCGGCGGGCTCCTCGGCAAGACCTTCCTCACCTCGGTCATCAGCCTGCGAACCGCCACGGACTTCGGCATCGACTCGGTGGTGAACAACATGCCCAACAGCACGTCGGGCCTGGCCACCGTGATCAACGAGGTGTCGCTGACGCTGAAGGGCCTGGTGGCCGGCAAGCCGTTCATGACGAACCCGACCTCGTGCAAGGTCGCGACCACGGTGCTCGACGTGACGACCCATGAGGGCGGCAGCGGGTCGGCCAGCAACTCCTTCACCCCCACCGACTGCGACAAGCTCGCCTTCAAGCCGCAGGTCACGGCCGCGATGGGCGGCCCGGGCGGAACGAACATCACACAGCGCGTGCCGTTCACCACCACGATCTCACAGGCGGCCGGCGAGGCCAACCAGGCCAGCGCGTCGGTGCTGCTGCCCGCGGGCGTGGGACTCAGCACGAGCGGCGCCACCGCGATCTGCAGCGCCGCGCAGCTGGCCGCCGACCAGTGCCCGGCGGGCTCCCGCGTGGGCACCGCGACGATCACCACGCCGCTGCTCGCGAACGCGGTCACCGGCCCCGTCTACGAGGTGTCGGGCGGCACCGGACTGCCGGGCGTGGCCGTGAAGTTCGGCGGCACGCTGCCGTTCACGCTCGTGGGCAGGGCGGCGATCGTCGGCGGCCGGGTGCAGAACGTCTTCAACGGCCTGCCGGATGTCCCGCTGTCCACGTTCACGCTCGTGATCGACGGCGGTCCGCACGGCCTGCTCACCGCCAGCCAGAACCTCTGCACCGGTCCGAAGCGGACCGCCACCGGCGTGTTCGGCGCCCAGAGCGGCGCCGGCGCCACGATCGCGGCGCCGGTCACGGTCGTGGGCTGCCCGCCCACGGCCACCATCACGGGCAAGGGCTTCCGCCGCAAGCGGCCGCGGCTCAGCCTCGTGGTCCTGCGGGCGCCCGGCGGCCCGGCGCTGCGCAGCGTGTCGGTGAGGCTGCCGAGGAGCATCAAGGTGGCGCGTCGCTCGCGCGGGGTGTCCGTGCGCTCCGCCGCGGCGGTGCCGAGAAGCAACTGGAGCTTCCGCGGCCAGACGCTGTCGGCGACCCTGAGCGGGTCGGGAGCAAATCGAGTGGCGACGGTCTTTTCGGCCGGCTCGGTCCGCGCCGGCAGCAAGCTGCTGAAGGTGCTCAAGCGCCACCGCAGCCACGCGCTCGATATGAGCGTGGTGGTGGTCGACACGGCCGGCCGCCGCACGGTCGTTCCGCTCGAGCTCATCGCGAAGCGCTAGCCAGGACGCCGGCTCGGTAGGGTCGGGCGCATGCCCGATCTACTTCTCTACGGGGACACGATTCGCAACCCGGCGCTGCGGCACGAGGTGCCCGTCGCGATCATGGACCCCTTCCTCTATGCGGAGGTGGGCGGCCGGCCACACGTGCTGACGTCCCCGCTCGAACGCGAGCGCCTCGAGAAGGCGCTCCCCGGCGCGGAGTTCGTGGACGGTCGCGCGCTGGGCTTCCTCGAGCTGCTCGAGACCGGCATCACGCGCGACCAGATCGACATCGAGCTGGCCTCACGCATGGCGGCCGAGATCGGTGTGCGCGAGGCGATCGTGGACTTCGCCTTCCCCCTTGGCCTGGGCGAGCGGCTGCGGGCCGACGGGATCGAGCTGACCGTGGACGACGAGGCCGTGAAGCTGCGCCGGCGGGTGAAGTCGGCGGCCGAGCTCGAGGGAATCCGGCGCGCGCAGGAGGCCGCGCACGCGGGGATGGCCGCGGCGGCGGCGCTCCTGCGGCAGGCGTCGCCGGTCGACGGGACGCTGCACGTGAACGGCTCCCCGCTGCTCGCGGAGGAGGTGCGCGCGGCGCTGCGGGCGGCGTGCGCCGAGCACGGCGCGCCGGCCCCGCCCGACGTGATGGTGGTGTCGGTCTGGCAGGGCACGGGGCACGAGCCCGGGAGCGGGCCGCTGCCCGCCGGCCTGCCGATCGAGGTGGACCTCTGGCCGCAGGACGAGGCGTCCGGGTGTTGGGCTGACATGACCCGCACCTTCGTGGTGGGCGGCGAGCCGCCGGAGGAGATCCGCCGTCAGGAGCGCCTGGCGCGCGAGGCGATCGACGCGTCGCGCGCGGCCGCCCGGCCGGGCGTGACCGGCCGCGAGCTGCACGCGATCACCTGCGACGTGTTCGAGCGGGAGGGCTACCGGACCCAGCGCACCGGCCCGGGCGACGACCCCTCGGAGGGCTTCCAGTTCTCGCTGGGCCACGGCGTGGGCCTGAGCGTGCACGAGGACCCCTCCCTCGGCCAGAGCGGCCGCGACCCGCTGGTGGTCGGCGACGTGCTGGCGATCGAGCCGGGGCTGTGGCAGCGCGATGTGGGCGGTGTGCGGTTTGAGGATCTGATTTTGATCACCGAGCAGGGGTGCGAGACGCTTACGGATTGGTCGTATGGGTTGGAGCCGTAGGGGCTGGGGATTGGGGATTGGGGATTGGGGATCGTCTGCGATCTGTGATCTTCAACTAGTTTGCTATGCTAATTAGCGATGCAAACTACTTTTCCGGCGCCGCCCACGCAAGATCTCGCCAGTCGCCTCCGCCTCGCCGTCGCGCGCACCGCGCGGCGGCTCCGGCAGGAGGCTGACGGCGGGCTCTCCCCGTCTCTCGTCGCCGCCATGGCGACGCTCGAGCGGCATGGGCCGCTCACGCCGAGCAGGCTCGCCGAGATCGAGCGCATCCAGCGGCCCACGGCCACGCGGCTGGTCGCGACGCTCGAGCAGCAGTCACTCGTGGTTCGCAAGGGCGATCCGCTCGACCGCCGCAGCTTTCGGGTTGGGTTGTCGGCGGACGGCCGTCAGCTTCTGAAGCGTCTGCGCTCGCGCAAGAACGCCTACCTGGCGAAGCGCCTGCGTGGTCTCGACGAGGACGAGCTGGCCACGCTGGAGCGGGCCACCGAGATCCTCGAGCGCATCCTCGAGGAGGAACGCGAGTGAGGGCCGTGAAGCCCGCGCTCGGACGATCCTTCGCGTCGCTCTCCGTACCCAACTACAGGCGCTACTTCTTCGGCCAGATCGTGTCGCAGAGCGGCACGTGGATGCAGACCGTCGGCGAGCTGTGGCTGGTCCTGACGCTGACCGGCAGCGCCGTGGCGGTGGGCATCACAACCGCCCTCCAGTTCACGCCGATCCTCCTCTTCGGCGCCTGGGCGGGCGTGCTCGCCGACCGCATGGACAAGCGCAAGCTCCTGATCTACACGCAGACCGCCATGGCCATACCCGCGCTGGTGCTCTGGGTGCTCGCGGCGAGCGGGATCGTCGAGTCGTGGATGGTGTTCGCCGTCGTGTTCGCCCGCGGCGCCGTGAACGCCTTCGACAACCCGGCGCGCCAGAGCTTCGTGGTCGAGCTGGTGGGTCCGCGGCGCGTGGTGAACGCGGTGGGCCTGAACAGCGCGATCGTGCAGTGCGCCCGCGTGGCCGGACCCGCGCTGGCGGGCATCGTGATCGCCACGGCGGGCGTGTCGACCGCCTTCCTGATCAACGCGATCTCCTTCATCGCGATGATCGTGGCGCTGCGCGGGATGCGCGCCGAGGAGCTCGAGCGCAACGAGCCCACGCCGCGCCGCAGCGGCCAGCTCCGCTCGGCGGTGCGCTACGTGCGCGCCACGCCGCGGCTGTACATCCCGCTGATGCTGACGGCCGTGGTGGGCACCCTCTCCTTCAACTTCCAGACCCTGCTGCCGCTGCTCGCACGCTTCACCTTCCACGGCCACGCGGGCACCTACGCCGCCCTGACCACAGCGATGGGCGTCGGCGCCCTGGTGGGCGCGCTGATGGCCAGCGCCCGCCCCACCGTGGGGCCGAGGCTGCTCGTGGCCGCCGCTGCCATGTTCGGCGCGATGCTCCTGGCCGCCGCGAGCGCGCCCGACCTCGTTCTCGAGGTGGTGGTGCTCGCGTTCACCGGCGCCGCCAGCGTGACGTTCGCCTCGTCCGTGAACTCCTTCCTCCAGCTCAACGTGCGCCCGAGCATGCGCGGCAGGGTGATGGCCCTCTACTCGGTGGTCTTCCTCGGGAGCAACCCGATCGGCGGCCCGCTGATGGGCTGGATCGCCGGCACGGCGGGACCGCGCATGGGACTGCTGGTGGGCGCCGCGGCAGCGCTGGCATCGGCCGTCGTCGCGCGCGGAGCGTTCGCGCGGATGCCGGCCGAGGAGCTCGAGCAGCGCCGGGAGGAAAGCCCTGTGGCCCGTGACCTGCGCCCCGTGACCTCTTAGGTCGCGTACGACTCGCTGCCCATGATGTGCAGCGACACGTAGGGCTCGTCTCCCACCACCCAGCTGTCGTGGCCGGGCGGGATGAAGAAGAAGTCGCCCTCACACATCACCAGCTCGGTGCCGTCGTCCATCTTCGCCACCGCCGAGCCGCTCAGCACGAGACCGACGTGCTCGACCTGGCAGGACGTCTCGCCGGTGGCCGCTCCCACGTGCTCGGACCACTTCCAGCCCGGCTCGTAGGTGGCGCGGCCCAGCGTGGTGGGGCCGACGCGGTAGAGATCGAAGCGGCCCTTTTCGAACCGGCGCGTCTCCGCCGGCTCGTCGAAGTTCACCAGTTGCGGGTCCACGCGGACTGAGCGTACGGGCAGACGATCGCGGGGCACGCCCTCAGCGTCGGCGGCGGCGGGCAGCCGCACGGCCGCGGCGGGTTGGGCGGCGGCGGGGGCGTCGGCGTCGGTGTCGGGCCCGGCGGCGTGACCTGCAGGGTCTGCACCGTGTGCCCGTGCCGGTCCTTCGCGGTGAGCGAGCTCACCGATGTCACAGCCTTCTCCCTGGCGGCGAAGAAGCGCACACGACTGTGGCGCCGTCCCCGGTAGCGGCGCCCGACGCGCGCCTTCACGTGCAGCGTCGCGCCGTTGGCGAACACCACCTCCACGCTGCGTGCCTTCGAGCTCGTCACCCCGCCGACGAACGTCTCGCCGCCGACGGCGAAGGGCAGCTGGGTGAAGGTCAGCGTGCGAGGCGACCCGCAGGCCGACGAGGTGTGCGCCACGGCCGAGATCTCCGCGCAGATCTTTCGCCCCTTGTCCCACGCG
The DNA here is from genome assembly GCA_035572055.1 of Thermoleophilaceae bacterium. Classification (GTDB taxonomy): domain Bacteria; phylum Actinomycetota; class Thermoleophilia; order Solirubrobacterales; family Thermoleophilaceae; genus JAICJR01. Next base: position 12,566 of record DATNBJ010000302.1, read on the forward strand.
AGCAGCCGGTAGCTCTTCGTGGAGACGACCACCACCGGCTTGGAGCCGGCCTGCGCGGTGCCCGTCACGGCGGCCGCCATGACTGCCGCTCCCGCGAGCGTTCTCATGAGCCTGCCCGAGCTCACGCCGGACAGGCTACGCCGTTACGAGCTCCGCGGGCACCAGGTCCAGCTCCAGCGTGCGGCCCTGGCGGATCACGGTGACCGGCACGGTGGCGCCGATCAGCTCGGCGACCATCAGCCGCTGGAGGTCGCCGACGTCCTCGACACGGGTGCCGGCGACCCGCACCACGAGATCCTCGGGGCGCAGTCCGGCGCGAGCGGCGGGACTGTCCTCCACCACCTCGACCACCTCCACGCAGCCGTCGCCCTCGAACTGCGAGCGCGCCTGGGGCGGCAGCGGCCGCACGCCGCCGGCCACGCCCAGGTAGGCGCGCCGAACGCGGCCCTCGCTCATCAGCGAACCGACGATGCGGCGGGTGGACTCGTTGATCGGCACGGCCAGGCCGAGGCCGACACCGGCCACCGCGGTGTTGATTCCCACCACATGACCTCGGCTGTTGACGAGCGCGCCGCCGGAATTGCCGGGGTTCAGCGAGGCGTCGGTCTGGATCAGGTTGTCGATCACGCGCACCGCGTTGCCCGAGCGCGCCGGCAGCGAGCGGCCGAGCGCGGAGACCACGCCGGCGGTCACCGATCCGGCGAATCCGTGCGGATTGCCGATCGCCACCACGAGCTGACCCACGCGCAGCGCGTCGGCCTCACCCAGCTCGGCGGGCGCCAGGTCCGAGGCGTCGGCGCGCAGCAGCGCGAGATCGGACAGCGGGTCGCTGCCCACGATCTCGAAGCTGAGCTCGCGGCCATCGGTGAAGTGCGCGCGGCCGCTGCGCCGCCTGCCCGCCACCACGTGAGCGGAGGTGAGCAGGAAGCCGTCGGCGGTCAGCACCACGCCGCTGCCGGCGCCCACGGGCACGCGGCCGCCGCGCGTGCCCCGCAGCACGCGCAGGTTCGCAACCGACGGGCCCACGCGCTCGGCCACCCCCACGACCGTGCGCGAGTAGGCGTCGAGCGCCTCGATCTCCTCGGGTGTCGGTGCCGTCTGCGTGGTCATCCGAAGCTCACCTCCAGCTCCCGCTCGTCGGTGCCGCGCACGACGGTGAGCGGAAGCGAGCCGCCGCTCGCCAGGGAGTCGAGCGCCGAGTAGAGCGAGTCGATGCCATCGAGCTGGTTGCCGGCCGCGGCGGCGATCAGGTCGCCGCGCTCGATGCCCGCCTTGTCCGCGGGGCTGCCCTCCTCCACGCCGCGGACGAGGAGTCCCTCGCGCTCGGGCAGTCCCACCGCCCGGCGCATCCGTCGCGCCACTCGCGGCGGCGCCACGGCCACGCCGAGCCGCGGCGTGGCGGAGGCCTCGCCGCGGGAGAGCGCCTCGACGCGCTCGCGGAGAGCCGCCACCGGCACGGCGAGGATCAGGTTGCCATCGAGCCGGATCGAGTTGACGCCGAGCAGCTTGCCGTCGAGGTCCACGAGCGGGCCGCCGGACGAGCCGCGCGGCAGCGGCGCCGTGTGCTCGATCGCGCCGGCCACCTGGCGGCCGCGCGGGCCGCGGAAGCTGCGCGGACCGGAGGAGACGAAGCCGAGCGTGACGCGCAGGCCGCGTCCGCCCGGGTTGGCGAGCGCGACGAGCGGCGTGCCGATGCCGGGCGCCTCGCCGTCGCCCCACTCGAGCGCTGGGCGGCCGTTCGTCTGGGCCTCGATCACCGCGAGGTCGAGGTCGGCGTCCACGCCGAGGACCTTGCCCGGCTCGCTGGTCCCGTCCGAGAAGGTCACGCTGACCTCCTCGCGGCGGAGGTTGTGGGCGTTCGTCAGGACCCGGTCCTTGCCGATCACCACGCCGGAGCCGACGCTCCAGCCGCGTCCGAGGCCGACGACGGAGGGTCCCAGGCGCTCGGCTGCGCCCCCGATTGCGTCCTGAAGTTCCGTGAGAAGCGCTGTCATTTTTCCTAGTCCCTGGTCCCTAGTCCCTGGTCCCTAGATTGGGTCGGTTGCGAATTGCAAGTCACTAGTTGTAGCATGTCCAGATCGCAGACCACCGATCACAGATCGCAGGGCTGGAGCCCTCCCCCCTCGCGGAGGCGCTCGCCAGCGTCGGGGATCGCTGGACCCTGTTGATCGTCGAGGCGCTTCTCGACGGCCCACGGCGCTTTGGGGACCTGCAGAGCGAGCTTCCGGGCATCGCGCCGAACATCCTCACCCAGCGGCTGCGCAACCTCGAGTCGCAGGGGCTCGTGCTGGCCGAGCGCTACTCGGACCGCCCGCCGCGCTTCGTATACGAGCTCAGCGCCACGGCGCGCGAGCTGGCCGGCGCGCTGCGGCTGCTGTCCGACTGGGGCGCGCGCCATCGCGACGACGTGAACGCGCCCCGGCACACGGCCTGCGGGACTCCGCTCGAGGCGGTCTGGTACTGCCCGACGTGCGAGCGCCCGGTCGAGGACGACGACGCGGCCGATCTCCACTACGCATGACCGCCGGCGAGACGATCTATGAGCGTGCCGGCCGCGAGGAGGGGCTCGGCCGCATCGTCGCGGTCTTCTACGCGTCGATCTTCGAGGACCCGGTCCTCCAGCCGGTGTTCGGCACGCCCGTGCCGACTCACGTGGACCACCTGACGGCGTTCCTCTGCGAGGTGTTCGGTGGCCCCACCCGCTACAGCGACGAGCTCGGCGGGTTCGACAGCATCGTCGAGATCCATCGCGGGAAGCACATCAGCGAGGAGCAGCGGCAGCGCTTCCACGATCTGTTCATGGCCGCTGTGGACCAGACCGAAGCGGGGCAGGACGCACAGCTTCGCGCCGCCATCGAGAGCTGCATCGACTTCGGCACCCACGTCGCGATGGTGAACTCGAACGCCACCACCGACGCCGAGCTGCATCCGCAGCGCGTGGTGCCGCACTGGGAGTGGTGACCGGCCCAGCGGCCTGACTCAGGCCTGAGTTCGCGCGGCGGCCCGGTGGTGCACCGGCGCCTCCTGCCTGCGCCGCGGGTCCCTGATCCCCACCAGCGAGATCACGCCGCCGAATCCGACGAGCAGCGCGGCCACCACCATGCCCGTGTGGAACGCGGTGGTGGACGCCGAGTCCACGGCGGGGCCGAGCGTGGCCCTGTACGCCGGCTCGGCGTGAGTGCCCACGAGCGGGCGGGTCTTGGCGTCGTCGGCGGCGCGCGCCACGGCCGCCGGCAGCGGGCCACGCTGGGCCAGGTGCGTGTCGAGCGAGGAGCCGAACTGCGACGCGATCACCGCCCCCACGGCGGCGATCCCGAGCAGGCCGGCCACGCGTGACACCGCGTTGTTCGCGCCGGACGCCGCGCCGGCGTGGCGCTCGTCCACCGAGTTCAGGACGGTGGACGTGAGCGGCGCGACCGTCATCGACAGCCCGAGCGCGAAGACCAGCAGCACGGGGAGCAGGTCGGTGATGTAGTCGACGTTCTGGTCGAGCCGCTGGAGCAGCAGCAGGCCGGCAGCGGCGACGATCGGCCCGATGCCCATGAACGGCCGTGCCCCGAAGCGCGCGGCCAGCGATCCGAAGCGCCGCGAGAGCGTGAACATCACCACCGTGATCGGACTGAGCGCGAGACCCGCCTGCAGCGCGTCGTAGCCCACCACCTGCTGCAGGTAGAGGACGAGGAAGAAGGTGAGCGCGCTGAGCCCGGCATACAGCGTCAGGCAGGCGGTGTTGGCCACCGCGAAGTTGCGGGTCTTGAAGAGCCGGATCGGCACCATCGGGTGGCTGGCGCGGCGCTCGTACTCGACGAACGCGGCGAAGAGGATCAGGCCGCCCACGAGCGGGATCCACACGACCGGATCGCCGAAGCCGCGACCCGACTCCTCGGTGAGCGCGAACACCGGACCGGCCAGGCCGAACACGCAGAGCGTGGCGCCCACGTAGTCGATCGGCTCGTGCCCCTTCATCGACGCGCTCTCCGCCACCGCGCGCGCCGCGATAACCATGGTGACGGCGATCAGCGGCAGGTTGATCGCGAAGATCCAGCGCCAGGAGAGCTGGTCGATGAGCAGGCCGCCGAGCAGCGGGCCGGCCACGAAGAAGATGCCGGTCCAGGCGGTCCAGGTGCCCACCGCGGCGCCACGCTCCTCGCCCTCGAAGCAGGCGGTGATGATCGCGAGCGAGCTCGGCACGAGCAGCGCGCCGGCCACGCCCTGCAGGGTGCGGCCCGCGATGAGCAGGGCGGAGTTGGGCGCGATCGCGCAGATCGCCGAGGTCACCGCGAAGCCGCCCAGCCCGACAAGGAAGATGCGCCGCCGCCCGAGCAGGTCGCCCAGCGAGCCGCCCACCAACAGCAGCGACGAGAGCGTGAGCAGGTACGCCTCCACCACCCACTGCTGGGTGGCCAGACCCGCGTGCAGATCCTCGCGCAGGGCGGGCAGCGCCACGTTCACCACGCTGCCGTCGAGGAACACGACACCCGATCCGAGAATGGACGCGATCAGGGTCAGCCTTTTTCTGTCCACTTCCATGCAGGTTGACAGCAGGTGCAAGTACGCTGGGTTTCAGATGGACTCCGACGTCGTAGTGGTGGGGGCCGGGATCCTCGGGTTGGCGACCGCAAGGGAGCTGCTCGCGCGACATCCCGAGTCGAAGGTGCTCGTGCTGGAGCGCGAGGACCAGGTCGGCTTTCACCAGACCGGTCACAACAGCGGCGTGATCCACGCGGGCATCTACTACGCCCCCGGCTCGCTGAAGGCGAAGCTGTGCGTGGAGGGCGCTCGCGACATGTTCGACTACTGCGCGGCCAAGGGGATCGAGCACCGCCGCTCCGGCAAGCTGATCGTGGCCACGACCGAGGAGGAGCTGCCGCGCTTCGACGAGCTCGAGCGCCGCGGCATCGCCAATCAGGTGCCGGACCTGCGCCGCGTGGACGCCGACGAGCTTCAGGAGATCGAGCCGCACGCGCGCGGCCTGGCGGCGCTGTACTCGCCCGCCACCGGAGTCGTGGACTTCAAGGACGTGGCGCGCGCCCTCGCCGAGGACGTGAAGGCCGCCGGCGGCGGACTGCGGCTCGGCACCGAGGTGACCGGCGTGGACGCCCGCAACGGCGAGGTGGGCTTCAGGCTGGCGAGCGGCGAGGAGCTGAACGCCAAGGGAGCCGTGTTCTGCTGCGGACCCTGGTCTGACCGCATGGCCAGGGCCGCGGGCGCCGATCCGGACCCGGCGATCGTGCCCTTCCGCGGCGCCTACCTCACGCTCCGGCCGGACCGCGCCGACCTGGTCAAGTCACTGATCTACCCGGTGCCCGACCCGACGCTGCCGTTCCTCGGCGTGCACCTGAGCCGCCACATCGACGACGAGGTGACGATCGGCCCCACCGCCCTGATGGCCACCACGCGCGACCCGCGCAAGCGCGCGCAGATGCGGGACATCGCGGCGGCGCTCGGCTGGCCCGGCACCTGGCGCATGGCGCGCCGCTGGTGGCGCACCGGCCTGACCGAGATCAAGCACGCGATCGTGCCGCG
>DATNBJ010000303.1:0-6442 GCA_035572055.1 Thermoleophilaceae bacterium
TGATTCCCACCGGGTTCATCCCCGCGGTCGAGAAGGGCATCGTCGAGGCGATGCAGGACGGCGTGGTGGCGGGCTTCCCTATGAAGGGCGTCCGGGTGGAGCTCTACGACGGCTCCTACCACTCGGTCGACTCCTCGGAGATGGCGTTCAAGATCGCCGGTTCGATGGCGTTCAAGGATGCGGCCGCGAGCGCGGGCGCCGTGCTGCTCGAGCCGATCATGACCGTCACGCTGTCGGTTCCCGAGGACAGCGTGGGCGACGTGATCGGCGACCTCAACTCACGCCGCGGCCGGCCACTCGGCATGGAGCCGAAGGGCGGCATGACCGAGGTGAAGGCCGAGGTGCCAATGTCCGAGATGCTCACCTACGCGCCCGACCTGCGCGCGATCACGGGCGGGCAGGGCGACTACACGATGGAGCTGGCGCGGTATGAGGAGGTCCCGGCCCACCTGGCGCAGAAGGTGATCTCGGAGGCGTCCAAGGAGGCTGAGGCCGTAAAGGCCTAAGCCGGCAGTTAGCAGTGAGCAGTGAGCAGACTTGAATGCAAAACCCTGCTCACTGCTCCCTGCTAGCTGCTCACTGGCGCTAGCATCGCCCGGATGCGTAAGGAGCTTCGGCCAACGCACGAGATGGTTTCCTGCGCCGTTTGCGGCCGCACCATTCTCAAGGGCGAGCGCACGGAGGCCTATCTCGCGCCCGGTGGCCAGCGGAAGATCGTCTGCGAGCTGTGCACGGCCCGTGCCGACCACGAGGGCTGGATACGCGAGTCGGCGCACGGCGACATGCCCGCCACGCGCCGCCCGCGCGAGCCGCGGCGGTCGCTGATCGGGCGTCTGCGCCGCGGACGTGAGGAGCCCGTGCGGGCTCCGGAGGAGCCGGCGGAGCAGGAGCGCTCCGAGTTCTTCGACGTCGAGCACCACCAGCCGGAGCCCGAGCAGCAGGACACGAACGAGCAACAGGTCGCGCGCACGTCGCGCCGCCGCAAGGACCCGCGCCACGTGCGCGCGGTGCCCACCAACTCGCAGGTGAAGATCGAGCGCGCGCTCGAGATGTTCAACGGCTCGGACCACACGCGCACGATCTCCGGCATCGCGCGCACGCTCGGGCTGCCGTGGGTCAGCGCGATCCCCAGCACCCAGGCGCCGAGCGAGGTCGAGGTGGTCGTGGCGTGGGAGCTGTCCTGGTACCGCTACCGGATCGACCTCGGGGACGAGCGCGACCCCGTGACGGTGCTCGACAAGGGGCAGGAGATAGAGGAGCTCGACGAGCCGCAGCGCGAATGGAACGCGTTCGCGAACGAGGACGGGCACCTGGGAGCCGGTGTAGTCTCAACAGAGCGATGATCTACTGCGTCGTGCCTCAGGCCCTGGCCGCCGAGCTCTACGACAAGCTCGTCGACTACTACAAGGACGATCCCAACGTGAAGGTCATCATCGACCGTCGCGATGGTCCGGATCGCCGCGCCGGCGAGGTGAAGGGTCCGGACGACCGCCGCCAGACGCGCGATCGCCGTCTGAAGCGGGTCGCCGGTACGTTCCCGCCGATCGAGCCCGCCGCCTAGACTGGCCGGCCAGGTCGACAGGGTCGTCGTCCACGTGGACGGTGGCGCGCGTGGAAACCCGGGTCCGGCCGCGGTCGGCGCGGTGGTGAGCGCGCCCGACGGCACGCCGCTCGCCGAGCGGGGCGAGTACATCGGCGAGGCCACCAACAACGTGGCCGAGTACAGGGCGGTGCTCCTGGGCCTGCGGCTGGCGGGCGAGCTCGGCGCCAGCGACGTGGAGGTCGTGAACGACTCCGAGCTCGTGGCCCGCCAGATCAACGGCGTCTACAAGGTCAAGCACGCGGGACTGAAGCCGCTTTTCGTCGAGACGATGGCGAAGCTCCGGGAATTCGACCGCTGGGCCGTGCGCAACGTCCGACGCGAATCGAACGAGCGAGCGGACCAGCTCGTGAACGAGGCTCTCGACGAGGCGCTCGCAGGCTGAGGTTTGAGTCCGCTCAGCGTGGAAAGGACGGAGCCGGGGACGTGGCGAGGGACCGCGTCTGGGCTCTCGTCACGGACCCTGACCTAACGGTCGGCTCGCCTCGTCAAACTAGGGCGATGCGTTTGCGGATCCTCGTCGCCGTAATCCTCCTTGCGCTCCCTGCGGGCGGCGTTCTGGCGGCGGATTCCTCGGTGGTGCTGCACCTACTCGGGCGGACCGTGGGGATTCAGCAGGCCAATCTGCCGGCGCCGGACGTTCCCGCGAACACCTACACGGTCCGCGGGGAGAAGAGGTCCAAGAAGGTCGACGCCCCCGCCGCCATATCGATGACCGCGCTGTTCGCGAGCCAGGGCGCCCAGCTCAGCCAGTACAAGTTCGTGCAGGTCCGGCGTCCCGACCTCAGCTACCTGTATCTCCCCAACGACACGGACGCGATCGTCTGGCTGGACGCAGACAACGCGACGCATTTCCTCAGGCCGCTCGACCGGAACAAGAAGGGCGACAAGAACGCGACCGACGTGTTCAAGCTCGACTCCGGCAGGCCGCTCGTGATGACCGCCCGGACGGGGAACGTGCTGCTCGTGACGCTGAAGACCAGCACGACGCAGGCGGAGAAGGGCCAGGAGATCACGTTCTCGGCGACGGTCACCGGCCAGAAGAAGAACGAGAAGCTCACCTACACGTGGCGCTTCGGGGACGGCCAGACGGGCGACGGCCAGAACGTGAAGCACACTTACGACAGCACCGGTCGATACAACGTGTTCGTGAGCGTCACGGGGAGCGACGACTCGGCGGGCTCGTCCGACGAGGTCCGCATCACGATCGGCAATCCGCCGGCCACCGGGACGACCGGGGGTGGCGGCTCCACCGGCGGCGCCAACCCCGCGCCGACCTCGCCGCCGCCGGTGGTGAACAACACGCCGCAGACGCCGCCGGCGCCGATCGACACCATCCCGAAGACCGAGGGCACGCCCGGCGCAACCAAGGTCACCGGCATCCTGCTGGCGTCGTCCAGTCCGGTGTCGGCAGATAGTCTGCTGTCGCCCGGCTCCCGTCCGCTGGCGTCCACGAGCTCGACTCCCGACCTCGAGGTGCCGCTGGTGGGCGCTGTGGTGGTTCTGCTCCTCGGCCTCGGTGCCTTCTTCGAGGGTGGCGGGCGGATCCGCATTCCCAAGCTATGGCCGCGCTGACAGCCCACGACATAGAGAACGTGATCTTCCACGTGGCGGAGGCGCTGCGCGTGCCGGTGCTCATCCTCGCGTTGATCGCGCTCGCGCTCGTGATCGTCGAGCTGGGCGGCTTCATCGTGGAGCTGATCCGGCGCCGCAGGCGCGACTTCTCGCGGCTCGAGACGGCCGCGGGCACCGCGCGCGACGAGCTGGGCAAGAAGGACGAGAACGCGGCGTTCGCGGCGCTGCGCCCGGTGTCCTGGAGCCGCTCGATGGAGCGGACCATGGCCGCGCTCGTCATCGAGGCGGCCAAGCCGCCGGCCGACGACCGGCTGGCGAAGCGGCTGGCGGACTTCGACTTCGGCTCCCTGCGCCGCCTGGAGCGCACCCGCATGCTCGTTCGCGCCGGTCCGGCGCTCGGCCTGATGGGCACGCTGATCCCGCTGTCCCCGGCGCTGGCCGGGCTCGCGGCCGGCAACGTGGCCCGGCTGAGCAACAACCTGCGCGTGGCGTTCAGCGTCACCGTGCTCGGCCTGCTCGTCGGCGCCGTGGCCTACGGCATCTCGCTCGTCAGAGACCGCCTGTACGGGCAGGACCTGTCCGACCTCGAGTACGTGGCCGCTACGCTCGGGGCCGTGGGTGGAGTGGCACCGAGTCAGCAGCACCGCCCGACCGTCTCGGGCGACCCGTCGGCGGAGGACAAGGCATGAAGACGCTCGTCACGCCGCGGGCGCGCCGGCACGTGGATCGCGCGGGCGACCCGCTCGACGGCCTGGTGAACCTGTTCGACCTCGGCATCGTGCTGGCCGTGGCGTTCCTGCTGGCCGCGCTCTCGTCGCTGCGTCTCACGAGCATCCTCACCGACAAGGACGTGTCGGTGGTGCGCAACACGCCGGGCGGCACCACGATCATCACCAAGCAGGGGCAGCAGGTGAAGACCATCCAGCTCAGCGGCCAGAAGGTCGTGGGCCAGGGCACCAAGGTCGGCACCGTCTACAAGCTCGCCGACGGGCGCCAGGTGCTCGTCGAGGGTCAGTAGCGCTTCTCGGAACCTCTCGCCGCGCACAGACGTAATAGGTGGTGATGCGACGTGCTCTGGCGACCAGTCTGTGCGGCCTTGCCCTTCTGCCGGCCGCGAGCGCGGCGGCCGACGGCGGGCCGATGCCGCCAATGCAGGGCGGGGCGGGGGTCGCGCTGCCCGGCGGCCCCGTCAACTTCGTGGCGGTCGGCGCCGGCGTGAGGCACACGATCTTGGAGCGGATTCGCCGCGGCACCGGAGTCGTGGAGCGCTCGCGCGTGATCGACGGCTACTTCGGCATCCCGGCGGTGGCGTTCGACGGCTCGACGACGGGACTCTCCGCCGACGGCCGCAGCCTCGTGCTGGCGCAGTACCCGCGGACCTACCCGCCGAAGAGCACGCCCCTCGTGGTGCTCGACGCCATTCGCTTCCGCCAGCGAATGCGGGTGACGCTGCCCGGCATGTCGGTGGTCGACGCGATCTCGCCGGACGGCCGCTGGCTCTACTTCACGCACTACAGGAAGCCGAACGCGCTCGACTACGAGGTGCTGGCCTACGACCTCCAGGAGCGCAAGGTCATGACGAAGCCGATCGTCGATCCGCGCGAGCCGGACGAGAAGATGCAGGGCCAACCGGTCACGCGCCTGGTGAGTCCTGACGGCCGCTGGGCGTACACGCTGTACTCGCGCGGCCCGGAGAAGCCGTTCATCCACGCGCTCGACACCTCGGGCCGCACGGCGGCCTGCGTCGATCTGCCGCTGAACGCGAACCTCGACCAGGTGTTCGAGATGAGGCTGCGCTTCGGGCCCGGCGGCGCGCTGCAGGTCACGCACGACGGCAACGCTCTGGTCGACGTGAACACGAAGACGTTCGCGGTGAGCCAGGCGGCCGCGCAGAAGCCGCCGCCGAAGCCGGCGGCCGGCCGCTCGGATGGCGGCAGCCAGTTCCCCTGGGCGCTGATGGCCCTGCCGGCGGCAGCGGTGCTGGCCGGGCTGGGCGTGCTCGCGCGGCGGCGGCGGCGCTACAGGTCCGCCCCGGCCTGAGCGCCTCCGCCGCCGTACACTGCGCGGGCCATGCGCCTGCTCGTGCTCCAGCACATCGCCTGCGAGCCGCCCGCGGCCTATGAGGACGAGCTGCGCGAGTGGGGCGCCGAGCTGATTCGCGTGGAGGTGGACGAGGGCGAGCCGCTGCCCGACTGGCGGGAGTTCGCCGGGATCGTGGCGATGGGCGGCCCGATGGGCGCCTACGAGGACGACGCGTACGACTGGCTGCCGCGAGAGAAGGAGCTGATCGCCGAGGCGGTGCGCGCGGACGTGCCGTTCTGGGGCGTCTGCCTCGGATCCCAGCTGCTTGCCGCCAGCCTCGGCGCGCGGGTCTACCCGGGCGAACGGGCGGAGGTCGGCCTGCTGCCGGTCACGCTCACTGGCGCGGCGTCCGACGATCCGGTGTTCGCGGGGGCTCCGCGCGAGTTCCCAACGCTCCAGTGGCACGGCGACACCTTCGACCTCCCGGACGGCGCGACGCTGCTGGCGAGCAGTCCGGCGTATCCGCACCAGGCCTTCCGCGTCGGGCGCGCCTACGCGCTGCAGTTCCACATCGAGGTGTCGGCCGCCCTCGCGGCCGAGTGGGGCGAGGTGCCCGCCTACGCCGCTTCGCTGGAGTCGTTGCTTGGCCCGGGCGCTCTGGCGAACCTCGTCGCCCAGCTCGAGCCGCTGGCCGAGCCGATGAACGCCCTGGCGCGGCGGCTATTCGCCCGCTGGCTGGGCTGCGTGGTCGGGCTGCCCGCTGCGACCGGCGCCGCTTCCGCCTGAGAAGAACACCCGCGGGTTGCCCACGAGCATCTGCTCGATCTGCTCATCGCCGACGCCGTTCTCCCGCAGCGCCGGCAGGAGCTCGTTGTGGATCCGCAGCAGGTCGGGGCGCTCGTCCGCGAAGGGCGGGTTGTACGCCATGAAGTCGTAGAAGCAGGCGCTGTCGTGGCCGAGCTGGATCTGGCCGGCGTAGCCCTCGGAGATCAGGGCGGTGGTGGTGGCCAGCCGGTCGGCGCTCGGGTTGAAGTGCTCGATCCCGTAGCGGTCCTGGCCGAGCCAGGCGCCCGCGTCCGCGAGCTCGCGCAGGTAGTCCAGGTCGTTGCTGTCGCCCGCGTGGGCGATCACGAGCCTGGCCGGGTCCACGCCGCGCTCGCTGAGGAACTCGAGCGCGAGGCGGCCGGTCTGCGACGGAGCGTTCGTATGCACCATCACCGGGACGCCGGTCTCCACGTGCGCGGC
>DATNBJ010000304.1:0-5607 GCA_035572055.1 Thermoleophilaceae bacterium
ACCAGCGCCACCACGTGGCTGCCCAGCCCGGCGCCGGTCACGATCGCGCCGTGCAGGCCGTCGATCACGTGCTTCAGCGGCAATCCCACCGCGATCGCCTTCAGCACGATCGGCATCGACTTGGTCGAGTAGAAGACGCCCGAGATGAAGATCACCGGCAGGAAGACCGCGTTGATGTAGGCCGGCGCGGCGTCGAAGTTCGGGATCGCCGCCGCGAACGCGATTCCCAGTGAGCCGAACGCCACCACGCCGAGCACCACGAACACCACCAGCTCGAGCCACTCCTTCGGCAGCGAAACGTCATAGAAGACCCGTCCGATGACGATCACGAGCGCCACCTGCACGATGGCGTTGGCCACCGCCGATCCGATCACACCGCCGAAGTAGGCGAGCGGCGGCATCGGGGTGCCGCGGATCCGCTTGAGGATCCCCTGCTCGCGCGCGAAGACGAAGTTGTAGGCGAGTGCAGTGAACGTGGTGCCCAAGACAGCCATGCCCGCGATGCCGGGCACGAGGATGTTCAGCTCCTTGCGGTCGGCCCCGAACACCGACGCGATCAGGATCAGGAAGAGGAACGGCAGCGTGAAGTTGAAGAACGCGGCGCTGGGGTTGCGCCAGAACATCCGCCGCTCGAAGCGGAACTGCCTCCAGGCGAGCGCCGCGGTGCTCACTCGGCAGCCTCCTCGGGCGCGGTCAGCTCCAGGTACACGTCCTCGAGGGTCGGTCGGCTCACCGAGAGTCCCTCGAGCCGCTCACCCTTCTCCAGCGCGTCGCCCGTGAGCTGGTGCAGCAGCGAGGTGGGATCCTCGGTCTCGAGCTCAACCCGGTGCCCGTTCTGCTGGTACGAGACGCGGTAGGCGCCCGGCCGTGAACTCAGCTCGGACGGCGGGCCTTCGGCCACGATCAGGCCGTCCTTGATGATCGCCACCCGGTCCGCGAGGGACTGCGCCTCCTCCAGGTAGTGCGTGGTCAGCAGGATGGTCTTCCCGAGCGAGCGCAGCGCCTTGATGACCTCCCAGGCGGTGCGGCGGGCGGCGGGGTCGAATCCGGTGGTGGGCTCGTCGAGGAAGATCAGCTCGGGATCGCCGACCAGCGCGAGCGCCAGGTCCAGCCGCCGCTGCTGGCCGCCCGACAGGGAACCCGCGCGAGCGTCCTCCTTTCCATCGAGGCCCACCAGCGAGATCGTCTCGCCGGCGTCGCGCGGGCGCGGGTAGGCGGCCGCGAAGTGCTCGACCGCCTCGCGCACGGTCGCGCGCGGGTAGAACCCCGCGCTCTGCAGCACGATCCCCACCCGCTCGCGCAGGTCGCGCTCGCGCGCGGCCGGGTCGTGACCCAGCACGGACACCTCGCCGGCTGAGCGCGCACGGTAGCCCTCGAGGATCTCGACGGTGGTGGTCTTGCCGGCTCCATTCGGGCCCAGCAGGCCGAATACCTCGCCCCTGGCGACCTCGAAGGACACGCCGCGAACGGCCTCGAACTCGCCATAGTCCTTGCGCAGATCGCGTACCTGGATGGCGTATTCCGTCACGGCGTGGACTATGGCAAGCTGCGGGCGGCTTGGCCTACGCCTGCATAGACGTTGGCAGCAATACCACGCGTCTCCTCGTGGCCGAGCTACGCGCTGGATCGCTGCGCGAGATCACGAGCCAGCGCGTGTTCACCCGCCTCGGCAGGGCGCTCTTGGCCGAGGGGGAGCTCCCGGTGGAGAAGATCGAGGAGTGCGCCGACGTGGTGGCCCAGCAGGTGGAGATCGCCCGCGTGCTGGGGGTGCAGGCGCTCGACGTGGTGGGCACCGCGGTGGTTCGCGACGCCCCCAACCGCGCCGACCTCGAGGCCGCCATCGCCGACATCGCGGGTGTGCCGATGCGCGTGGTGACCGGCGAGGAGGAGGCGCGGCTGGCGTTCGTGGGCGCGGTCGCCACCCTGCCGCGCGCGGTCGACGGGCACCTCGTGGTGGTCGACGTGGGCGGCTGGTCCACCGAGGTGGTGCTGGGCTCGCGGGCAGCGGGCGTCTCGTGGAGCCAGTCGTTCCGGGTGGGCTCGGGCCTGCTCGCCGACGTCTACCTGCGCTCGGATCCCCCTGGCCGCACGGAGCTCGCCGCCGTGACGGCGCACATCAGCGAGGTGTTCGCCCCGCTCGACCTGCCACGGCCGGACCGTGCCGTGGCGGTGGGCGGCAGCGCCACCTCCGTGCGCAGGATGGTGGGGTCGGAGCTGAGCCGCGGCGCGCTCGAGCGCTCCCTCCAGCTCCTCGCCGGGTCGCCCTGCCAGGAGGTGGCCGCGCGCATCGATCTGCACCCGGAGCGTGTGCGATTGATGCCAGCGGGTATAGCCATCCTGCACGAGCTCTCGCGACGCCTGGATGTGGAGCTGGAGCTCGGCAACGGGGGTCTGCGCGAGGGCGTCGTACTGGAGCTTGCTGCCAGGACCAACCAGTAGCCTCAAGTCGCGGGCGTAAGTGGGCGATGTGGGTGACTAGATGCTGAAGGCTCGTCGCATGCCGTTGATTGCGGTCGCACTGGGGGCGATCGTCCTCGGCGGCTGCGGCGGAGGCCGGCAGGCGACGCACAACGAGAGCTCCAAGAAGGTCGACGGCGAGCTCAACCTCACGACGCTCACGCCCGACCAGATGCGTCCCCTTTCCGCGCGCGTAAGCCGTGACAGCGTGAAGCTCCATCCCCGCCTCGTGAAGGTCGCGGGCGTCAGCGATGACGGCTTCACCGCCGCGGACCAGCCGGCCGCCTCGAGTGCCGGCAACGCACCGTCGAACTCGGACGTCGAACGCCAGCTCGCAGCCTTCCGCCGCTACCTGCGCTCCACCCCGGGCGTGCCCGTGGGCAAGGCGGCGGCCGTGCTGCCGGACGGCACCGCCGTCGCGCCGCTCAGCGCTCCGGCCGTGGTGGCCGCCGTGATTCAGGGCGGCAACGAGATCGCCCGCACTCCCTACAAGTGGGGCGGCGGTCACGGCGCCTGGTCAGACAATGGCTACGACTGCTCCGGCTCCGTGTCGTTCGCGCTTGCGGGCGCCGGCCTTCTCGGCGAGCCGCTCACCTCCGGCCAGCTCATGAAGTACGGCGCCCCGGGTCCCGGCCGCTGGATCACGATCTACGCGAACGGCACCCACACCTTCATGTTCGTCGCCGGACTGCGCTTCGACACGAGCGGTCGCACCGGCCCGCTAGGCACGCGTTGGCAGCCGGCGCTGCGCCCCACCTCGGGCTTCGTCGCCCGCCACCCGCCCGGGCTGTAGCCTGCGGTTCGTGGCCCGTCGCCGCGGATTCGTCTCGATCGTTCACCCGCCGGACGCCCGTCCCGCCGGCGCTCGCGGCGCTCTGGCGGTCGGCGCCTTCGCGGTGGGCGCGTTCGCGGTGGGCGCGTTCGCCATCGGCAAGCTCGCGATCGGGCGCTTGGCCGTCGGGCGGTTAGCCGCCGGCCGCGTGGTGATCGGCGAGCTCGAGGTGAAGAAGCTCCGCGTGCAGGAGCTCGAGATCGTCAGCGAGACGCGCCCGTCTCAGAGCTCGTAGCGCGCGAGCGGCTGCGTGCCGGCCGGTGAGGCGACCCTGTCGGTTCGCACGAGCGTGAGCTCGCTCAGGACGATCCGCTGACCGGTCAGGAGATCCCGGCGCGCGGCCACCGCCGCGCGCAGCTCCGGATCCACCTTGCCGTTCAGGCGCAGAACGTTCGCGAACGCCACGGGCGCGAGCAGACGTTGCCGCGGCTCCCGGCGCGGGACGCCCGGCGTTCTCGCGAGGCGGCGTCGCAGCTCGCCGAGCGTGTCGTTGCCGGGTAGCAGGCGAAGCTGAACGGTCTCGCGCGTGAGACCGAGTCCGGCGCTGGTCACGACGATCGGCCGGAGGCCCGCCATGGCCGGGCCGATGTCGGGCAGGTCGGTGGCGTCGCCGAAGCTCCGCACGGTCACGTGGAGCTGTTCGGGCGGGTAGCGGTAGTGGCCCTCGGTGCCCGGTAGCGACGCCGCCACCTCTGCGAGCTCGGCGGCGAGCTTCTCCGGCAGGTAGGCCATCAGAGTCGTGTACGGCCCGCCGGGAGCGGACAGCTCGAAGCGCGGGCGCCGGCCCAGCGCCCAGCCCAGCCGCGCATCCAACTCCACCATGAGAAAGGCGAAGCGCCCCAGCCGCATCCAGGGATTATCGTGAGCCCGCTGACCGGGGTGGCTAGGCGCCGGCGCCCGCGCCGCCGCGGCCCTCGCCCGCCGCGAAGCGCGCCGCGCCACGCTGCGCGATCTCGTGCAGCGCGAGCCCGCTCATCGCCTCGCGCGCGAGACCCTGCTGGAACGTCATGCCGATCCCCTCGATGGCGGCCATACGGTCGGCCAGCATCGTCTCCTGCGGGAAGCTCGCCAGCGCCTCGGCGAGCTCCAGCGAGCGCTCGAGGTGCCTGCCGGCGGGCACGATCTCGTTGAGCAGCCCCATGGCCAGCGCCTCGTCGGCTGGGACCATCCGCCCGGTGAGGATGATGTCGAGCGCGCGGCCGAGCCCCACGATGCGGGGCAGCCGCTGGGTGCCGCCGTCGATCAGCGGCACGCCGAAGCGCCGCTCGGGGAAGCCGAGCGTGGACCCCTCCGCGGCGATGCGCAGGTCGCACCACAGCGCCAGCTCGAGTCCGCCCGCCAGGCACCAGCCGGAGATCGCCGCGATCGTCGGCTTCGACGCGGTCCGCCGCGTGAAGCCGAGCGGCCCGCCGGGGGAGACCAGGCGTGGCGCCAGGGAGTCGATCGCCTTCAGGTCGGCGCCGGCGCAGAACGCGATGTCGCCCGCGCCGGTGAGGATGAGCACGCGCGCGTCGTCGTCGGCCTCGAAGCGCTCGAAGCCCTCGGCGAGCAGGTCGGCGGTGGGACCGTCGACCGCGTTGCGCCGCTCCTCGCGATCGATCGTCAGCACCGCGGCCACCCCGCGGCGCTCGTAGGTCACGGGCTCGGCGGCCAAGCGGCGTTTACCAGCCGGCGCGCTGGCGGGCCTGAGCGGCCTTCTTCTCGTCCTTGCGCTTGTCGCCGCGGCCCTGGAGCCAGCTGAACACGACGATCATGAACGTGAAGAGCAGGACGAGGCCCAGCCCGAAGGCGGTGACCACGCGGTCGTCGGTCTCGCCGTAGAGCCCCTCGCCGTCCTCGGCGAGGGCGCTGGCCGCCAGCAGCAGGCTGACAAGGACGGTGGCGAGCGAGATGGCAAGTACGCGCAGACGCATTCGCGGGGCCGAACTGTATCGGACAGGGGTAAGCTCGCCCCCGATGGACGAAGGCACGCTCATCTGCTTCGTCGAGATCCCCAAAGGGAGCCGCAACAAGTACGAGTACGACCTCGAGAGCGGGGTGATCAAGCTCGATCGCTTCCTGTTCTCGTCGATGGTCTATCCGACCGACTACGGCTTCATCCCGGAGACGCTCTCGCTCGACGGCGACCCGCTCGACGTGCTGGTGCTCGTGTCGGAGCCGACCTTCCCCGGCTGCATGATCGACGTCAAGCCGATCGCCCTGTTCCGCATGGAGGACGACAAGGGGATCGACGACAAGGTCCTCTGCGTCCCGCTCCAGGACCCCCTGTGGAACAGCCTCGATGAGCTCGAAGACATCGGCAAGCCGCTCCGCGACGA
>DATNBJ010000305.1:0-11195 GCA_035572055.1 Thermoleophilaceae bacterium
GTGCGCTTCGTTGTAGACGGGCACGACCACCTCGATGTCGGGTGGGGCCAGGTGGCGATCTCGTTCATGCCGAACAAGCTCGGCCACGGGGGTGAGCCGAGGCTCGGGGTGGGCTGGGAAAAGACTGAGATGGGCTTCTCAGCCGCCTCTCAGAAACCGTTGAGAGCAGATTCAGGGCCGGCGTCGATCCTTCGGGCCATGACTCCTCGAGAAATCGCCCGTGAACACGCCAACCGGAAGCGCGCGCGCATCCATCGCATCCGCGTGCGTGTGGCAACGCTCACCGTCACGCTCTTCATCGCGGTCTTCGCCGTGATCTACGTGCAGATGGTCCAGGGCCACGATCCGGCTCTCTCCAAGAGCACGACCACCAGCGCGTCGTCATCGGCGGCGGCGAGCGACTCGAGCGACTCGAGCGAAGACAGCTCCAGCCTCGACGACCAGAGCTCCGGCAGCTCGAGTCCGGCGCCGGTCCAGACGACCCAGTCATGAGAGGCGAGGCGATTCTCCGCTTCGACTGCTTCGGCTCTCGCTGCTCCGTGTTCATCGCGGGCAGCGGCAGCCTCGGCAGCGCGGACCTCGCCGCCCAGCTCGTGAAGCGCCAGCTGCTCGAGTGGCACGTCCGCCTCTCGCGCTTCGACCCGGGCAGTGAGCTCTCGCTCGTGAACAGCGATCCGCGCGCGCGCGTGGAGGTGTCGCGCACGATGGCGCACCTGGCCGACGCCGTGGTGGGCGCGGCCGCGGCGACGGGTGGTCTGGTGGACGGCACGCTCGTCCCCGAGATCGAGGACGCGGGCTACGCCGGCGACCTCGAGGGCTCCATCCCGCTCCGCGACGCACTGGAGATCGCGATGCCCCGCAGGCCCGCGTCGCCCAGCCCACTCAGCCGCTGGCGCGAGATCTCGCTGGAGGACGGCGTGCTCGTCCGCACGCCGGGCGTGCAGATCGACAGCGGCGGCCTCGGGAAGGGGCTGTTCTCCGACCTGGCCGCCGAGCGGCTGGCCGGGCACGCCGCCTTCGCCGTGGACTGCGGCGGCGACCTGCGACTCGGCGGCGCGCAGGGCACGCTCCGCACGGTGGAGGTCACGAGCCCGTTCGAGGACGGCATCCTGCACCGCTTCGAGCTGGCCGAGGGCGGCGTGGCCACGAGCGGCATCGGCAAGCGCAGCTGGCTCGACGAGACCGGCGCGCCCGCGCACCATCTTCTGGATCCCGGCAGCGGGCGCCCCGCGTTCACCGGGATCGTGCAGGTCACCGCACTCGCGGCCGGCGCGCTCGAGGCCGAGACGCTGGCCAAGGCCGCGCTGCTGAGCGGCCCGGCCCGCGCGCGCGAATGGCTTCCCCACGGCGGCGTCGTGGTGTTCGACGACCGCACGCACGAAGTAATCGAACCCGCCCGAAAGGCTGAGCGAGATGGCCGCGAGCGTCACGCCGCACCTGTTGTGGATCACCAGTAGGGCCGCGGGCGACGCGGCGCTCATCCTGTCGAGCCTCGGCGTCTGCCTCGGCCTGATGATGGGCGGCCGCTTCGTGAAGAGGCGCGGGCTCGACCTGCGCTCGACTCACGAGGCGCTGTCGCTGGCCACGCTCGCGACGATCGTCGTCCATGCCGTCGCGCTGCTCGGCGACGGCTTCCTCTCGCCGAGCCTCGCGGACATCTCCATCCCGTTCGTGAGCGGCTACATGACCTTCTGGACCAGCATGGGAATCGTGGCCGGCTGGACGATGATCGCGCTTGGCCTGTCCTACTACGCGCGCGCGAGGATCGGCCCGGCCAGGTGGCGCAGCCTGCACCGGTGGACCGCGCTGGCCTGGGTGCTCGGCCTCGCGCACTCGCTCGGCGAGGGGACGGACGCGGGAACCATGTGGTTCCTGGGGATGACCGCGATCGTCACGGTCCCGGCGCTCATCCTGCTGTTCGTGCGGCTGCTGGCCGAGCCCCGTTCTCCCGCCCGGCAACCTGCCTAGCCGACCTCGTGGCTCACGTCGATCAGGTTGCCGTCGGGGTCGCGGACGGTGAAGCGGCGAACGCCCCACGGCTTGGTCTCCAGTCCCTCCGCGAACACCGCTCCGGCCGCGCGGTACTGCTCGTAGGCGGCCTCGGCGTCGTCGACGTACACGGACACACGGGAGGGAGACGGCTTGTCGGCCCGGTCGAGGTAGAGCTCGAGGTCGCCGATGCTCATGCCCACGGTCCGGTCCTCCCACGTCCACGTCGGCGTGAGGCCGAGCACCTCCTGGTACCAGGCGACGGCTCGCTCGACGTCCGACACCTGGAAGACCGGGTTCATGTGACGCCACATGGGCGCCGAGCTTAGCTGCGCCGCTCGGGCAGCCGCACCACGAACGAGGCGCCGCCGCCGTCGGCGTTTGCCGCCGACACGCTGCCGCCGTGGGCGGCCACGATCGCGGAGACGATCGCCAGGCCGAGGCCCGCGCCGCCCGGTCCCTGGCGGCGGCCCGGCTCGGAGCGCCAGAAGCGCTCGAAGAGCTCCGCGGGATCGCTGCCCGGCGGCAGGCCGGGGCCGTGGTCACGGACCTCGATCACCGCGTCGCCGTTGGAGCTCGACAGCTTCACCTCGATCGGCGTGCCCGCCGGCGTGTGCACTATCGCGTTGCGCATCAGGTTGGCGATGACCTTGCGCAGCTCGTCGCGGTCGCCGAGCACGGTCGCGGGACCGTTGGCCTCGAGGTCGATGTCGCGGGTCGGGGCCACCGCGCGGGAGTCGTCCACGGCGTCGCGGGCGAGGCCGCGCAGCTCCACCGGCTCGCGGACGGGCTCGCGCACCTCGTCCATGCGTGCGAGCGCGAGCAGGTCCTCCACGAGCACGCCCATCCGGCGCGCCTCCTCCTCGATGCGGCGCATCGACTTCTCGGTGTCGGCCGTGTCCTTCGCGGCGCCCATGCGGAACAGCTCCGCGTAGCCGCGGATCGAGGAGAGTGGCGTGCGCAGCTCGTGCGAGGCGTCGGCCAGGAAGCGGCGCAGCCGGCTCTCGCTTGCCTCACGCTCGGCGAACGCCTTCTCGATCTGAGCGAGCATCCCGTTCAGCGCGAGACCCAGGCGGCCCACCTCGGTGCGCTCGGTGGCGGGCTCGACGCGGCGCGAGAGGTCACCGGCGGCGATGGCGCCCGCGGTGACGCCCATCTTGTCGAGCGGCCGCAGGCCGATGCCGACGACGAACCACGCGAGCGCGCCCAGCAGCAACAGCACGCCGCCGATGACCAGACCCTCGACGAGCAGCAGCCGGTTGAGCGTCTGGGAGGCGTCCTTCAGCGGGATCGCGACGAGCGTGGTACCGGGCTGGCCACGGCTCGGGAACGCGGTGACGCGGTACTTGAGTCCCGAGCTCTCCGAGCCCACGGTGGTGGAGTGGTTCACGGCCAGGCTCTTCGGGAACTTCGGCGTGGCGAGGCGGGTGCTGCCGATGCTCAGAACAGCCGGGCTGCCCACGAAGTTGCCGTTGGCGTCGACGTGCTGGCCGACCGCGTAGCCCGCCGGGTTGTTGTGCGGGGGTCCGTGGCGCTGAGGCCCTGGATAGCGGTCGTCGTCGTCGGGTGGAAAGCCGGTGGCGCTCCGGTAGCTCTGGTCGAGCTGCTGCGACACGACCGGCTCCGCGTCCTGCGCCTGCTGGTCGGCCCGGTCGTACAGGAACGAGCGCTGCTCGGTGTACGTGACCACCCCGAGCGTGACGAGGCCGACGGCCGCCAACACCAGCAGCCCGGCCATGAGCCGGGCGCGCAGCGACACGCCTCAGCCCCTTGGCAGCCGCAGCGAGTAGCCCACGCCGCGAACCGTGTGGATGAGCGCCGGTCCCTCGGCGTCCACCTTCTTGCGCAGGTAGCTGATGTAGGTCTCGAGCACCCGCGCGTCGCCGCCGAAGTCGTAGTTCCACACGTGGTCGAGGATCTGCGCGCGCGTGAGCACTCGGCGCGGGTTGCTCATCAGGTAGCGCAGCAGCCGGTACTCGGTGTCGGTGAGGTCGATGTGCCTGCCGTCGCGCGTCACCTCGCGCGTGTCGTCGTCGAGCTCGAGGTCGTCGAAGGTCAGGTTGCTCGAGTGGCCGTTCTCCAGGCCGCTGCGGCGGAGGATCGCGCGGATGCGGGCCACCAGCTCCTCGAGGCTGAACGGCTTGGTCACGTAGTCGTCGCCGCCCATCGTGAGGCCGCGGACCTTGTCCTCGGTGGTGTCGCGCGCGGTGAGGAAGATGATGGGGATGCCGGCGCGGTCGGCGCCGAGGCGCCGCGCCACCTCGAAGCCCTCCATGTCCGGCAGCATGATGTCGAGCAGGATCACGTGTGGGCGGAACTCCCGTACCGCGGCGAGCGCGTCGCGCCCGTTCGGCGCCGTCTCGACGTCGAACTGCTCGTAGCGCAGCGCCATCGAGATCACGTCGAGGATGTTGGGCTCGTCGTCGACGACGAGCACCCGCAACCTGCCTCCATTTTCGCTCTCCACTGCGTGCATTGTTACGGCTCCCTCAGTACGTATCCCACCCCTCGAACGGTGTGCAGCAGCCGCCGCTCGCCGTTCGCCTCGAGCTTGCGCCGCAGGTAGCCCACGTACACGCGCAGGGTGTTGCCGGCCAGCGCGAAGTCGTAGCCCCACACGCGCTCGTGGACCAGCCCGTGGGGGAGAACGCGGCGCGGGTTGCGCATGAACAGGTGGAGCAGCTCGAACTCGGTGCGTGTGAGCCGGACCACGCGCTCGCCGATCCGGGCGGAGTGCTCGCCCAGGTCGAGCTCGAGCTCCTCGAACTCGAGACGGCTCGGCGTCGACCCGTTGCTGCTGCGGCGGGTCAGGGCGCGCAGCCGCGCGTGCAGCTCGCCGATGCTCGAGCCGCGCGGCATGAAGTCGTCGGCGCCCGCGTTCAGCGCGGAGATCGGGTCGCCCTCGGCGGACATGACGAGCACCGGCACGCGGTCGTGTGCCTCCCGCAGCCGGCGGCACACCCGCAGCGGGTCCATGTCGGGCAGCTCGGAGCCGACCACCACCACGTCGGGGCCGTCCGCCCCCACGCGGGCGAGGCCCTCCTCGCCACCGCCAGCCACGAAAACGTCCGTGCCGGCGGTGAGCAGGGCCCGCTCCAGCTCACCTCGCTCGGGCGAGTTCCTCTCCACCAGCAGGACTCTCATGGCTTCCCCAGGATCGGCCCAGCCCGTGTGACCGGGCTAAGAGAAACCTGAGAGAAGTCTGAGAACGGCCGTTTTCCCGCCCGCCACCTGGGTAGCGAGGCGGAATGGGACTGTTCAGCGGCTACTCGCGCGAGCACAGGCCGCTCGGCTCATACGCGCTGCTCGCCACCGCCTTCAACGCCGGGCTCGGCGCGTTCGTGGCCAAGCGCCGGAACGACCTCCCCGAGCGGATCGAGCCCTACGACCTCGCGCTGATGGGCGCCGCCACGCACAAGCTGAGCCGGCTGATCGCGAAGGACAGGGTCACGAGCGCGTTCCGCGCCCCGTTCGCTCGCTACGAGGGAAGCGCCGGCCCGGCCGAGGTCTCCGAGGAGCCGCGCGGCACCGGGATGCGGCTGGCGATCGGCGAGCTCGTCACCTGCCCGTTCTGCCTGGGCCAGTGGGTGGCGGCCGGCTTCATGTGCGGCCTGGTGACCGCGCCGCGCCCCACCCGCTTCGTGGCGTCGATCTTCGCGACCCTGGGCGTGTCCGACGCCCTGCAGGTCGTCTACAAGGCGGGACAGGAGCAGACCTAGAACAGCACTGAGCCCCGCCCGGTGGACGGGGCTCAGCGAGTTGGCTCGGCTAGTGCTGCGTCGCGGGAACCTCCGAGGGCCGCGGCGAGGCCGGCCGCGCCCGGCGATCCCGCCGGATCGACCAGTTGCGCTCTCCGAGCACCTTCATCGTCGCCGGGAGGAGCACCGCCCGGACGATCGTGGCGTCCAGCAGGACGGCCACGGCGAGCCCGACGCCGAGCTGCTTCATCGACGTCTGGCCGAGCGTCGCGAAGGTGAGGAACACGAACACCATCACGATCGCCGCGCTCGTGATCACGCCGGCCGAGCGGACGATTCCGTCGTGGATCGCCTCATCGGTGGGCAGTCCGCGGTCGTGCCCTTCCTTGATCCGGGAGACCGTGAACACGTGGTAGTCCATCGAGAGCCCGAACAGGATCACGAACAGGAACAGCGGCAGCCAGGCGCTGATCGCTCCTGTGCTGGTCAGCCCGAGGAGCGACTTGCCCCAACCCCACTGGAACGTGGCCACAAGGACTCCGTACGCCGCGCCGACCGACAGCAGGTTGAGCACGATGCCGGTTGCCGCGATCACGACCGAGCGGAAGCTCCGGAACAGGAGCAGGAACGCCAGGCCGAGGACGAACGCGAAGACCAGCGGCGCCCGCTCGCTCAGTCGCGAGTTGAAGTCCACGGACTGCGCCACCGCGCCGGTCACGTTGACCGTGGCCACGTGGTCGACGGTGCTCGGCACGATCTTCGTGCGCAGGGTCTCCAGCGCGTCGCGTGATGCCTTCTCCTGACCGTTGCCGATCATCGGGACGTTCACCACCGCCACGGTGTGCTTCGGGTTCACGTCGACGGTCACCGGCTCGAACATCTGGCCGGTCGCCAGCGCCCGCTTGCGCAGCGCCTGGATCTGGGCGGTGACCCGCGGCGAGGTCACGTCCTTCGCCGAGACCACCACGCGAGCCGGCATCGCGCCGCCGGGGAACGCCTTCTGGATGTGCGCGTAGGTCTTCATGACCGGCACGTTGCCTGGCACTTCCTGGTCGAGGCCGAGCACCGAGGTGTGCAGCCGGAAGGCCGGCAGCGCCAGCGTGATGAGCAGCGTGGCCGCGAGCACCGCGCTGATGCCCGGTCGTGCCAGCACGCGTCTGAGCGCGCCGTTCCAGAAGCGGCCGGTGCCGCTGGCCTGCTTGCGCTGCATCCACTTGCCGAGGAACGGCACGCGGCCCTTCTCGACGCGGTCGCCGAGCACCGACAGGGTGGCCGGCAGGACCGTCAGCGAGCCGAGCACGGCGACCGCCACGACGACGACCGTGGCCTCGGCCATTCCCATGAACGTGCCCTGCCCGGTGAGGAACATCCCGGCCATCGCGACGATCACGGTGAGGCCGGAAACGAGCACCGAGTGACCCGAGGTCCGGCTGGCGATCGAGAGCGCCTCGCTCGCCGACCTGCCGGCTGCGCGCTCCTCACGCGCCCGGCGGATGTAGAACAGCGTGTAGTCGACGCCGACGGCCAGGCCCACGAGCAGAAGCACCGTGGTGGCCGAGTCGTCCAGGTGCCACAGGCGGCTCGTGGCCACGAGCAGCCCGCTGCCCGCGAGGACCGCCGTCAGAGCGAGCACCAGCGGCACCAGCGCGGCGATCAGAGCGCCGAACGCCACGAGCAGGATCCCGAACGTCAGCGGGATCGAGAGGGCCTCTGCCCTGCCGAAGTCCTTGCCGATCGTGTCGTTGAGCGCCTTGGTGCCCGATGCCGCGCCGAACTCCTCCACGCGCAGCGACGGATGTGCCGATGCCACTTGGCTCACGGCGTTCAGGACGGGCTGAACGCGCTTCTCGGCGCCCTCGGCCTTGCCCCTCATCGCGAACAGCACGATCGCCGACCGGCGATCGGCGGTCACCTGGCCCGCGTTGCCCTGCGCGAGCGGCGAGCGAATGTCCGTCACGCGTCCGGTGGCGCCGACCGCTCGGACCACCTGCGCGATTGCGGCGCGGCCGTCGCCGGCGGTCACGTCGCCCTTCCCCTTCATCTGCACGAGCACCTGCTCGAACGCCGGGCGGTCGAAGCCCGCGCGGTCGAGCGTGCGGCCGGCCGCGGCCGACTCGCCGTTGAGCGTCTCGGTGTTCGTGAGCTTCTGCGGCGTGCTCGAACCGTTGATCGTCAGGTTCATCGCCACGAAGACGAACGCCAGCCAGCCGATGATCGCGAGCTTGCGGTGGCGGGCGCTCCAGTGCCCGGCACGTGCCGCAATCCCCTTGATCTGACTCCCTCGATTCCTCATCTCCGCCCCTTTCGGCAGTGGGTCTTCCACTACCGAGCAAGCTACGTTCGCGGGGGCGGCGTTCCCATGGAGCGCCCTTCACAGGGAGGTTGTGGCGCGCCCGCGCCGATGCTCGGGAAATCCCTACAGCGGCAGGGTCAGGCGCAGGCGCGTGCCGGCGCCCAGCGGACTGTCGAGCTCGAGGCCGCCGCCGAGCGCGGCCGCTCTGTCCTCGAGGCCGCGCAGTCCGCTCCCGTCCAGGTTGGCTCCGCCACGGCCGTCGTCCTCGACCTCGATCACGAGCCGGCCTTCGTCCTCGCGCACGCGCACGCGCGCGCAGGAGGCTTCGGCGTGCTTGAGCACGTTGGTCAGGGCCTCGGCGATGACGAAGTAAGCCGCGGCCTCCACGTTCGCCGGGTAGCGATCAGGCGGAACGTCGACCTGCACGGGCAGCTTGAGCCGGTGCGCGAGCGACTGGGCCGCCGCCTGCAGCCCGCGGTTGGTGAGGATGCTCGGGTGGATGCCCGCCGCCAGCTCGCGCAGCTCGTCCAGTCCCTCACGTGCCTGCTCCAGCGCCTCGGTCAAGAGCGGCTGCGCGCCGTCCGGGTCGCGCTCGAGCCGCTCGCCGGCGAGCTGGAGGTTCATCACCACGCTGACCAGCCGCTGCTGCGCCCCGTCGTGCAGGTCCCGCGCCACGCGCCGCCGCGCGGCGTCGGCCTCGGCGACGATGCGCGCGCGTGACGCCAGCAGCTCGGAGCGGGCGTCGGCGTTCGCCACCGCCGTGGCGATGAGCTCCGCGAAGCTGGCGAGCCTCAGCTCGGATCCCGGCGGCAACGGCTCGTCGCTGTCGGTGCCCACGATCAGCGCTCCCCACACGCGGCCGTCGACCATCACCGGCGCGCCCACCTCGGAGCGGATGCCGAGGTCTCGGAGCAGCGCCGCCAGCTCGCCCGGCACCTCCTCGTATGTGTCCATCCGCGCGGGTGCGGCCGTGCGCAGGATCGCGGTGTCGAGGCTGTGTTCGTCGATGGGGAGGCTCGTGCCGGGGGGCACGTGCGTGTTGCGGACGCTCCAGCCCGCCAGCGCGGTGTGCGTGCCGTCGGCGGTGAACTGGGCGAGATTGACGTGGAAGGCGCCGGTCAGCCGGCCCGTCTCCTCGCAGACGGCGGCGAAGACCTCGCTCGCTTCGGCCCCGCGCGCCACCAGCGTGGCGACCCGCCTGAGCGCGGCCTGCTCGTCGGCCAGGCGATGCAGCTCGTCGCGCGCCTGGGTGTTGGCGATCGCGGTGGCGATCAGCTCGGTGAACTCGGCCAGGCGCGTCTCGATGCCCTCCTCGAGCGGCGCGTGGTTGGTGGAGAGCGCCATCATCACTCCCCACAGCGCGCCCTCGACCGTGATCGGCACGCCCACCGCCTCGCGAATCCCCGCCTGCCGTGCGAGCCTGGCCGCGATCCCACCCGGGATGTCGGCGTAGTCCTCGATCCGCGCGGCCTTCCCGGTCCGCGCCACCAGGCCCGACACGCCGTACTCGTCGAGGGTCCATGAGGTGCCCACCGGGAACGGGTTCTCCACGCCCCAGGCGCCCACCTGGGCGGCCGTGTCGCCCTCGATCCGCACCACGCTGATGAGCGGGACGTCCAGGGCCGTGCCGACCTCCTTCGCCACGCTCGCGAACACCTCCGCCGGCGTGGCCTGGCGCGCGACCAGCGTGGCGACCCGCCGGAGGGCCGCCTGCTCGCCGGCCAGAGAGCGAGTGTGCGCCACGGAAGTGCGATTCTCCCACGCGTGAGCTCGTCGTCTCGGATTCGCGTGGTGGTCGGCGAGGACCAGCCGATCCTCCGCGAGGGCATCGTGCGCGTGCTCGAGGAGAGCGGCTTCGAGGTGGTGGGCACGGCAGCCGACGCGACCGATCTCATGCGCAAGGCGCACGCGCACCATCCGGACGTCGTCGTCACCGACATCCAGATGCCGCCGGACGGCACCGATGACGGCCTGCGCGCCGCGCTCGAGATCCGCGCGGCCGAGCCGGGGATCGGTGTGCTGGTGCTCTCGCAGTTCCTCGAGGACGACTATGCGCTGCAGCTCGTCGGCGACGGCGCCGAGGGCGTGGGCTACCTGCTCAAGGAGAAGGTGGGGGACCTGGCGCTGTTCGTCGACGCCGTGCGGCGCGTGGCGGGGGGCGGATCGGCCCTCGACCCGGACGTGGTGGCGCGGCTGGTCGGACGCCGGCAGCAGGACGGTCCGCTCGACGAGCTGACACCGAGAGAGCGCGAGGTGCTGACGCTGATGGCCGAGGGGCTCTCGAACGGCGGCATCGCGGAGCGCCTGACCGTGACCGTGGCCGCCGTGGAGCGCCACGTGACGAGCATCTTCGCCAAGCTCGGCCTGCGACAGTCGCACGAGGAGCACAGGCGGGTGCTGGCCGTGCTCACGTACCTCGACGAAGCCTAGGGTTTGCCCTATTGTCGCCCTGCGCCGGCCCCGCCACCATCGGACCATGACGCTCAGAGTGCTCCTGGTCGATGACGACGCCGGATTCCGGCGTGCGGCGCGCGAGCTGTTCCACGATCGCGGCTTCGAGGTGGTGGGAGAGGCCGGAGATGTGGCAGCGGGTCTTGCCGCGGTGGCCCGGCTGGATCCCGACGCCGTCCTGCTCGACGTGAGCCTGCCGGACGGCGACGGCGTCGAGCTGGCGCGCGAGCTGTGCGACGGAAGCGGCCGGCCGCGGGTGCTCCTCACCTCCTCCGACCCGGAGGCGGTCACGATGGAGCTGCTCCAGACGTGCTCGGCTCGAGGCTTCATCCCCAAGGCCGAGATCGCCACGGTGGACCTCGTCGGCTACCTCGGCGACTGAGCATGCGCGTTCCGGGGCCCGACGAGTACCTGGCGATGCTCGACGCGGCGGCCGAAGGCGGCTACGCCTACCCGGCGATCAACGTCACCTCCTCGCAGTCGCTGAACGCCGCGGTCCGCGGCTTCAGCGAGGCCGGCTCGGACGGGATCGTGCAGATCACCACCGGCGGCGCGGCCTACCTCGCCGGCGCCGGCGGCGACGCGGCACGCGGCGCCCGGGCCCTGGCGGCCTACGCGCACGAGCTGGCGGACGGCGGCGGCGTGACCGTGGCGCTGCACACCGACCACTGCCCGCCCGGCGACGTGGACACGTTCCTGCGCCCGCTGATCGCCGAGACCGCGCGCAGGCACGCGAACGGCGAGCAGCCGCTGTTCAACTCGCA
>DATNBJ010000306.1:0-3456 GCA_035572055.1 Thermoleophilaceae bacterium
GCGCTCGCGTCGCTCGCGGCCGACGCCGAGGACCTGCAGCGGCGCCAAGCGGAGTGGAATCGCGAGGACGCGCCCCGGCCGGACAGCGCGGGCGCCGCACGCCAGCGCGCGCTCGCCGAGCGCGCGGACTCGTTGGCGCGCGGCATCGACCGGGTCGCCTCGGACCTGCGCGCGGCTCCCCGCACCCCGTTCGCCGCGCCGCAGCAGGCGGCGCGCGCTGCGGGAGCGGCGATGCAACGCGCGGCGCAGGCCGCGGACCAAAGTCGGGCGCCTGCCGCGACGGCGGCGGGGACCGAGGCCGAGCGGCAGCTCGCGGGGGTGCCCGAGGCGCTGCGCGGGCAGCGCGACTCGCTGGCGCGGGAGTGGCGGGGCGAGACCCTCGCGGCGCTCGACCGGGCGCTTTCGGAGACGGCCGCGCTGGCCCAGGGGCAGGAGCGCGTGGCTGAGGGGCTGCGGCGCGGCGAGGCGGGCGCCGGCACCCGGTCGCAGCAGGCGGCGGTGGAGGAGGGCACGGACGCGGTGGCGCGCCAGATCCGCGAGGCGGCCGGCAAGCATGCGCTGGTGTCGCCGCAGCTGGACGCCGCGCTGGGCTATGCGAAGCGGCAAATGGCGGCGGCGCGCTCCGAGCTCGAGGAAGCCGACCCCAATGCCTCCGAGGCGGCTTCGCTCGCGGAGGACGCTCTCGACGCCCTCAACGCCACCGCGCTCGCGCTGGCCCGCAGCCGCAGCCAGGTAGCGGGCGGCAAGTCGGGAAGCGGGTTCGCCGAAGCGGTGGAGCAGCTGGCGCGCCTGGCGCGCGATCAGCAGGGGCTGAACGGTCTGGCCCAGGGCCTGTTCCCGCTGATGGGCGTGAGCGGCGAGGCAATGCTGCAGCAGCTCCGCGCCCTCGCCGCCCGCCAGCGCGCCCTCGCGGAGCAGCTCGAGCGGCTCCAGGCCGGCGGTGCGAGCGCCGCCGCCGGTCCGCTCGCGCAGGAGGCGAAGGAGCTCGCGCGTCAGCTCGACGCCGGGCGCCTCGATCAGCAGACCATCGAGCGCCAGCAGCGCCTGTACCGCCGCCTGCTCGACGCCGGTCGCACGCTTTCGAACGACGAGCCCGACCAGACCAAAGAGCGCGTCAGCCGCTCCGCGACCGGGGATAGTGTGCACATCCCCGACATCCTGAAGCCCGGGGCGACCGGTGCGGGCCCGCGGCTGCGTTACCCCACGTGGGAAGAGCTCCAGGGTCTCACCCCCGAGCAACGTCGCCTGGTGCTCGAGTATTTCCGGAGGCTAAATGCGCCTCGGCGTTAGTTGGACGCTCGGGCTGCTCGTCCTGTTTGCTCGCTCGCTGCCGGCGCAGGCGATCGGCCAGGGATTCGAGCTCGAGCGCGCCGGGCAGTACGACCAGGCGGCGGCGATCTATCTCGCGACGCTGCGGGCCGATCCGACCAATCTCACGGCGCTGCTCGGGCTCGAACGCGTGCTGCCGCCGCTCAATCGCCTGGGCGAGCTGCTGCCGGCGGCCCAGCGGGCGGCGGCCGCGAGTCCGACCAACGCGGCGCTGCGGGGAGTGCTGCTGCGCACGTACGTGGCCCTGAACGAGCCCGACAGCGCGCGGGCGGTGGCGCTGCGGTGGACCGCGGCCGCGCCGAGCGACGAGGCCCCGTACCGCGAGTGGGCGATGGCACTCGAGGACGCGCACCGCCACGGCGCGGCGCGCGACGTGCTCCTCGCCGGCCGCCGCGCGCTCGGCCGATCCGGCGCGTTCGGGATCGAGCTGGCGGAGCTGAACCAGCTCTCGGGCGACTGGGAAGGCGCGGCGCGCGAATGGGCGGCGGCGCTGCCGGACGCGCCGGTACAGCTGCCGAACGCGGCGAGCGCGTTGGCCGAGGCGCCCGACGCGCAGCGCGAGCGCATCGCGCGCCTGCTCACCGAGGGGACCCCGTCGCCGCTCACGCGACGACTGGCGGGCGAGCTGCTGTTGGGCTGGGGGCAGGCGCTGCGCGCCTGGGCCGTGTTCGAGCCGAGCGTCGCCACGCCGTCCGCGGACGCTGCGTTCGCGGCGCGGCGCTTCGCCGACCTGGCGGGCGCCCGCAGCACGCCCGACGCGCGCCGCGTGCGCGCGCTCGCGCTCGCGCGTTACGCCGACCTGGCGCCTGACGGAGGGGCGGCGGCCCGGGCGCGGGCCGACGCGGCGCGCGCCTTCATCGAGGCGGGCGATCGGGCCGCCGCGCGTGCGGTGCTCGAGCGGGTCGCGCAGGACTCGAATGCATCTCCCGATGCCCAGCGGTTCGCGCAGCGCGCCGTGGTAGAGGCCCTGATCGAGGGGGGGCAACGCGACGCGGCGGCCCAACAGCTCGCGACCAATGCCAGGCTGTCCGCCGACGACCGCACGAGTTTGCGCCTCGGGCTGGCGCGCGCCCGGATCGTGGCCGGCGAGCTCGACCGCGCCGACGCGGAGCTGGCGCGCGACTCGAGCGTCGAGGCGCTGGCGCTCCAGGGGTGGATCGCGCTGTATCGCGGGAGGTTGAGCGACGCCCGGCGGCTGTTCCTCGCCGCGGGACCGTACGCCGGAGACCGGCGCGACGCCACCGAGCGCGCCGCGATGGTGGCGCTGCTACAGCAGGTACCCGGCGACTCGTTTCCGGAACTCGGGACCGCTCTGCTCACGCTCGCCCAGGGAGACTCACTTCACGCTGTGCAGTCCTTCAGGCTTGCGGCTGAGCGTCTGGGAACGGGGTCGGGTGGTGGGGGGCAGGCGGGGCGGCCCGACCTCCTGCTGTTGGCCGGGCGTGTGGCGGCCCGGCTGGACAGCGCGCAACAGGGCACCGCGCTGGCGCTGTTCGACGAGATCGTCCGCAGCGCCGGGTTGGGCGCGGCGGCGCCGGCCGCCGAGCTCGAGTGGGCGCGGCTGCTCGAACGCCGGACGCAGACGGCGGACGCGATCCGGCATCTCGAGCACCTGATTCTCACATATCCCGGGAGCGCGGTGGTGCCCGAAGCGCGGCGCGAGCTCGAGCGGGCGAAGGGGGCGATTCCGAAGTCATGAAGCGGAGAGAGTTTGTGTGGGCGGTCGGGGCCGGCTTGCTGGGTCTCCGTCAGCCCGTCCGCCTGTCCGCCGTTCCGTCGTTGCTCCTGCCGATGGATGACGCCCAATCCGACCATCTCAAGGCCTACGGTGTCACCTATCGGGTGGTCCAGGCGGGCATCAAGGCGGAGTGGCTCCTGAACTACCGCGGCGGATCGTTCCTTTTGCCGGACGGGCCCGCGATCCGGCGCGACGCGGCGCTCGCGGGCGTGAGCGTCGAGCCGGTGGACGATACGCGCGTCACGGCCATCCGCGGTGAGATCGAGGCGAGCAACATGGACGCCGTGCCGCTCGAAAAAGCGCCCAAGGTCGCCGTGTACGTGCCCCCCAACGCGCCGCCCTGGGACGACGCCGTCACGATGGCGCTGCAGTACGCCGGGATTCAGTTC
>DATNBJ010000307.1:0-3747 GCA_035572055.1 Thermoleophilaceae bacterium
TGATCATCTCGAGGTAGTCGTCCGGCAGCAGCGGGGTGGTCAGCGCGCGCGCCGCCCGCAGGATCCGGCTCCGTGCCTTCGGGACCTTGGGACGCGCACCCTGCTCAGCCACGCATCGGGTTTACCCGATTCGTATTTGAGTCAGACGTGCTTCGGTGTTACGAAACTGCCCAGGTGTCGCCGGAGCTGAGCAGCGCCGCCAGCTCCTCGTCCCCCGCCGACCCGCGAGCGGACTCGAGCTCGGCGTGCAGGCCCTCGGCGTAGATCGGGCGGTTGACGCTCCGGAACACGCCTACGGGCGTCGGGCCCGTGGGCCGCTCGGCAAGGTGAGCCAGCGCGAACGCCAGGCTCGGGTCATGGCGCTCGGCGTCGTGCACCGCGAGGGCGTCCTCGCCCACGTCGTCGACGTTGACCATGCCGAGCGAGCCGTCCGGCTGCCACACCACGCCGCGCTCGCCCTCGGCGCCGAAGCGGATCGGCTTGCCGTGCTCGAGGCGGATCTGGTTGGACTCCTTGCGGCCCTTCTCGCGCACGGCGTCGAAGGCACCGTCATTGAAGACGTTGCAGTTCTGGTAGATCTCGATGAACGCGGCGCCCTTGTGCTCGGCCGCCGCGCGCAGGACGTCGGCAACGTGCGCCCGGTCGGTGTCGACGGTGCGCGCCACGAACGAGGCCTCGGCGCCCAGCGCGAGCGCCAGCGGATTGAACGGGTGGTCCTGCGAGCCGAACGGCGTGGACTTCGTGACCTTGCCCTGCTCGCTCGTCGGCGAGTACTGGCCCTTGGTCAGCCCGTAGATCTGGTTGTTGAAGAGCAGGATCTTCAGCGGCACGTTGCGGCGCAGCGCGTGGATCAGGTGGTTGCCGCCGATCGACAGCGAGTCGCCGTCACCGGTGACCACCCAGATCGACAGGTCGGGCCGCGAGGTGGCAAGCCCGGTGGCCAGCGCCGGCGCGCGGCCGTGGATGCCGTGCACGCCGTAGGTGTCCATGTAGTAGACGAAGCGGCCCGCGCAGCCGATGCCCGAGATGAACACGGTGCGCTCCGGCGGGATGCCCAGCTCCGGCATGATCGACTGGACCGTGGCGAGGATCGCGTAGTCGCCGCAGCCCGGGCACCAGCGCGTCTCCTGGTCGGACGAGAAGTCCTTCTTCGTCAGAACCGGCAGTGCATGGCCGTTCGAGTGGCCGTTCTGTCCGCTGTCCACCGTCAACTGTCCACTCTTTCCAAGATCTCCGCCTCGAGCTCCTCCGCAAAGAAGGGAACCCCCTCGACCTTCGTGACGCTGTCGGCATCCACCAGGAACTCCGCCCGGATGATCTTCACGAGCTGGCCCATGTTCATCTCGGGCACGATCACCTTGCGGTAGGAGCGCAGCACCTCGCCGATGTTGGAGGGCAGCGGGTTCAGGTGGAACAGGTGCGCGGAGGCGACCTTCTTGTCCTTCAGCCGCACACGCCTGACCGCGGCCCGGATCGTGCCGTAGGACGAGCCCCAGCCGAGCACCAGCACCTCGGCGCCGTCCTCGTGGTCCACCTCGAGCGGCGGGATGTCGTCGGCCACCTTCGCCACCTTCTCGGCGCGCAGGCGCGTCATCAGGGCATGGTTCGACGGGTCGTACGAGATGTTGCCCGTGCCGTCCTCCTTCTCGAGGCCGCCGATGCGGTGGCGGAGGCCGGGCGTGCCGGGCACGGCCCACGGCCGCGCGAGGTTCTCGTTGCGCGTGTACGGGAGGAACGTGCCGTCCGGGCCGTTCGGCTCGGTGGCGAAGTCCGGGTCGATCGCCGGGATCTGCGAGACGTCCGGCAGCTTCCACGGCTCGGAGGAGTTGGCCAGGAACGTGTCCGTGAGCAGGATCACCGGCGTGCGGTACCTCACCGCGATGCGCACCGCCTCGATGGCGGCGTCGAAGCACTGGCCCGGCGTGTAGGCGGCCACCACCGGCAGCGGCGACTCGCCGTGGCGACCGTACATCGCGAGGAACAGGTCGCCCTGCTCGGTCTTCGTGGGCATGCCGGTGGACGGGCCCGCGCGCTGCACGTCGATGATCACCATCGGCAGCTCGAGCATCACGCCGAGGCCGATCGTCTCGGCCTTCAGGTCGATGCCGGGGCCGCTCGAAGCGGTCACGCCCAGGGAGCCCCCGAACGCCGCGCCGAGCACCATGTTCGCGGCCGCGATCTCGTCCTCGGCCTGGAGCGTGCGCACGCCGAACTGCTTGTGGCGCGACAGCTCGTGGAGCAGCTCCGACGCCGGCGTGATCGGGTAGCTGGCGAGGAACAGCGGCAGGCCGCTCTTCACGCTGGCGGCGATCAGCCCGAACGCCGTGGCGCTCGTGCCGTTGACGTTGCGGTAGGTGCCGGGGTCGGCCGGCGCCGGCTTGACCTCGTAGTGGACGGCCAGCAGCTCGGCGGTCTCGCCGAAGTTGTAGCCCGCGCGGAAGGCGGCGAGGTTGGCGTCGCGGATGCCGGGCTTGCCGGAGAACTTCTTCTCGATCCAGTCGATCGTGACGTCGATCGGGCGGCCGTACATCCAGGAGAGAACACCCAGCGCGAACACGTTCTTGGTGCGCTGCTTCTCCTTCGGCATGATCCCGTCGATGTCCTCGGTGGCCCGCTCGGCCAGCGAGGTCATCGGCACACGCAGCACCTGATAGCCCTCGAGCGAGCCGTCCTCCAGCGGGTTCGCCTCGTAGCCCGCCTTGCGGAGGTTGTGCTTCTCGAACGCGTCCTCGTTGACGATGATCGTGCCGCCCTTCTCGAGCGCGCCGAGGTTGGTCTTGAGGGCCGCGGGGTTCATCGCCACGAGCACGTTGGGGTGGTCGCCGGGCGTGAGGATGTCGCGCGAGGCGAAGTGGATCTGGAAGGCGGAGACGCCGTGGAGCGTGCCGGCGGGAGCGCGGATCTCGGCGGGGAAGTCCGGGAGCGTGGCGAGGTCGTTGCCGATCATCGCCGTGGCATCCGTGAAGCGGCTCCCGACGAGCTGCATTCCATCGCCTGAGTCGCCCGCGAAGCGGACGACTACTCGTTCTCTCTCTTGGACTGCTTTCGTCACGCGGAAGCGCTGCAGGAGGCGCTTACTTGGGGTAGGTGCGATTGTAGAACCCCGCTCGGGCAAGTGTCCGAGATCCGACGGCGGCACGGTGGAATTTCCAGTCGTCTACTCTCCCGGACCTCGAATGCGGGGTGTCGGGCAATGAGAATCGCCGTGCCGAACGAGTCGCGCGGCGGGGAACGGCGTGTTGCGCTGGTTCCCGACGTGATCAAGCGGCTCACGGCAAAGGGGCACGAGGTCGTGGTGGAGAGCGGCGCGGGCGAGCGCGCGCTGATTCCGGACGCCCTGTTCGAGGAGGCCGGTGCCCGTATCGCGCAGGGCGACTCGGTGCTCGACGGCGCCAACGTCGTGGTGCGGGTCACCCCGCCGAGCTCCGAGGAGATCGACAAGCTCCCGGACGGCTCGGCGCTGATCGCGTTCCTGGCGCCGCTCACCTCGCCGGACACCACGCGCGCGCTCGCGAGCGCCGGCGTGACCGCGTTCGCCATGGAGGCGATCCCGCGGATCACGCGCGCGCAGTCGATGGACGCGCTGTCCTCGCAGGCGACCGTGAGCGGCTACCGCGCCTCGCTGATCGCCGCACAGGAGCTGGGCCGCTTCCTGCCGATGCTGACCACCGCCGCGGGCACGATCCCGCCGGCGAAGGTGCTCGTGCTGGGCGCGGGCGTGGCGGGGCTCCAGGCCATCGCCACCGC
>DATNBJ010000308.1:0-4677 GCA_035572055.1 Thermoleophilaceae bacterium
AGCTGCGACATGCGCAGGATGTCCTTCACCTCGCGTGCGGTGCACTCGAGCTCGCGGGCGATCTCGTCCGGAGTGGGCTCGCGGCCCAGGTCCTGGACGAGCTGGCGCTCCACGTGAACGACCTTGTTCAGCTTCTCGACCATGTGCACCGGGATGCGGATCGTGCGTGCCTTGTCGGCAATCGCGCGGGTGACCGCCTGGCGGATCCACCAGGTCGCGTAGGTGGAGAACTTGTAGCCGCGCCGGTAGTCGAACTTCTCGACGGCGCGGATCAGCCCGAGCGATCCCTCCTGAATGAGGTCCAGGAACGTCAGGCCGCGTCCGAGGTAGCCCTTCGCGATCGACACGACCAGGCGAAGGTTGGCCTCGATCATGTGCTGCTTGGCAGCCATGTCGCCGCGCTCGATCCGCTTGGCCAGGTTCACCTCTTGTTCTGCGGTCAGCAGTCCCACGCGCCCGATCGAGCGCAGGTACAACCGAAGTGAGTCGAGGCTTGGCTCGACGGTGAGGTCGATCTCGACCTTCTTGGGAAGCGCGAGGTCCTTCTCGGCCGGGAACGGCTGGTCGGGAGTCATGGGCTTGCCGTCCTGGGAGACGATCTCCACCCCATGCTCGACTAGATGTGCGTGCAGCTCCTGTACCTGCTCCTTCGTTACCTCGACCTCTTCGAGGCACTGCGCGATCTCCTCATACGTGAGGTAGCCACGCTCGCGTCCTTCGGTAACGAGAACCTGGAGCTCTTCGACCTCGCTGAATGGCGCGTCGGCCTCGGTCGGCTCGAGGACGCCCACGCCCACGTCTTCCTTTGCGCTCAAACCCATCTCTCCTGTGCGTTCTTCCACCCCGATAAAGGCGGCTTACGAACCCGCGGAACGGCTATTTGTGCAAGCGCGGCATGTGCCGCAATGGGCTGAGCCAGTATTTAATCCGGGCCCCGAATGTTGGGCGCCCGGTGCATCGAGCCTGCGGCCACTATACCTTCGATTGCGCGGATTGCCACCAATCTGAGTCACTATCTTGCAAAGCGCGTAAATGACCCGGCAGACCACCACCGTCCAGGACGTTCAGGCGCGTCGGCCCACCACGCACGTCTCGTTGTCGCGAGTGGGCGTGACCGGCGTCGAGAAGGTCGTGCGCATTCAGTCGAACGGCGACGAGCAGCTCTTCTACGCCGAGCTCGAGTGCTTCGTCGATCTGGGGCCCAAGCAGAAGGGCGCCCACATGTCCCGTTTCGAGGAGACGGTGAACGAGGCGATCGCGGAGGTGGTGCTCGGCGAGGCGTTCAAGGCCGAGATCCTGGCCACCCACATCGCCGAGCGCGTGCGCGAGCGCCAGTCCGCCCGCCGCGCCGAGGTGACGATCAAGGCGCGCTACCCCGAGCACAAGCCGGCGCCGGTCTCGGGCGCTCCCACGCAGGAGCTGTACACGATGCTCGGCTCCGCTGTCAGCTCCGAGAGCGGCACCCGCCGGCTGGTCGGCGTGCAGGCCCAGGGCATGACCGCCTGCCCTTGCGCGCAGGAGCTGGTGATGGCCCGTTCCAGCGAGCGCCTGGCGGCCGACGGCTTCACCGACGACGAGATCGAGCGCGTCTTCGAGCTCGTGCCCGTGGCCACACACAACCAGCGCGGCCTGGGAACGCTCTACGTCGGCTGCCCGGAGAGCTGCGACAACCAGGTCGACGCGGGCACGCTGCTGCGGATCGTCGAGGAGTCGATGAGCTCGGAGATCTACGAGCTGATGAAGCGCCCGGACGAGGTCGAGGTCGTGGAGAAGGCGCACCGCCGCCCCCGCTTCGTGGAGGACTGCGTGCGGGAGATGATCCGGATGGCGGTCGAGGAGTTCTCGAGCCTCGGCCCGAACGCGTTCGTGTTCGCGCGGCAGGAGAACCTCGAGACGATCCATCAGCACAACGTGGTGGCGGAGCGCTTCGGCCTGATGGACGAGCTGAAGCGCGAGATCGCCTCCGACGAGTTCGTGCCGCATCACGTGTCGATGCGCGAGTGGCTCGACGGCGCGTAGCTCAAGGCTGCGAACCGGCGCATTCCCGTGTCCTCGGTCTCTGGCGTGCAGAGCACGCGTCGAGACCTGCGTCCCGCGGGACTGCTTGGTTCTCGCACTGAGCTCCGCGCCGTGGCGCCTGGGCCACCGATGAGTTTCGGCCGCCCGGCCGGTCCCCTTCTATAAGCCCACGACGAGAAGGGGGTTCTCCTATGGGACTCAGGGACTGCGCTGTCGGACCAGCGGCGGCCGTATCCGACCTGGCCACGGCGAGGCGCTTCTACGAGGAGCAGCTGGGACTGGTGCCCGGCGACGAAGAAGAGCAGGGCGTTCGCTACCCCTGCGCGGACGGAACCGGGATCTTCATCTACCTGTCACCCGAAAACGCCGGCAGCTCGACCGCCACGATCGCGGGTTGGTCCGTCGAGGACCTCGATCGGACGATGGACGACCTCGCCTCGCGCGGCGTCACCTTCGAGCGCTATGACCAGCCGGGGCTGAAGACGGACGAGCGCGGCGTTTTCGACGGTGGTCGTTTCCGGGCGGCATGGTTCAGGGATCCCGACGGCAACACGATGGCGGTCACGGAGGTCTCGGGTAGCTAGAGGCTCACGGCGCGCTAGTACATCCGTGGATTTGCCTGGAAACGGGCCCTTCCGCGTGGGATAAGTCAGCCACTTCACGAGGGAGGCTGGCTTGACGCTCACACGGATCCGACTATCGCAGGACGCGGCCATCGTGCTCGGACTGGCACGCACCGCGGTGCCGTTCGCGGCGTCGTTCGAGGACGAGGCGGAGCGCTGGGTGCGCGTGCTGCGCATGCACGGCCAGGTGGGACTCGCGATGCAGGCGCTCGGGGTCGGCGA
Organism: Thermoleophilaceae bacterium; assembly: GCA_035572055.1. Lineage (GTDB taxonomy): Bacteria > Actinomycetota > Thermoleophilia > Solirubrobacterales > Thermoleophilaceae > JAICJR01. Next base: position 2,865 of record DATNBJ010000308.1, read on the forward strand.
GGCGCCGCTCGAGACGAACGCCGCGCCCCACGCCGTCCGGATCACGAAGCGGCGCGAGGATCCGGGGCGCGTGGTGGGCGAGGTCGAGGAGCGGGCCACCGAGCTCGCCGCCGAGCGCGGCGGCACGCTGGTGAGCACCGTCGACGTGTTCTTCGCGGTGCTCGACGTGTACGGCGGCACCTTCGACCGCGCGCTCTACAGCCGCGGCACCACGCGCGGGGAACTCATCTCAGAGCTGCACGAGAACGGCAGTCCGGTGCCCGCGCCGTACGGCGGCAGCCGTTTTCTCCGTTAAGGCCGGTTAGGGCGTTTCGGCGCTGACGCGCTGGCGCCGCAGCAGCTCGAGCCCCGCGCTGCTGCCAAACGGACCGATGGGCGAGACAGTGGCCGCGAGCAGCGGCCACGGGAACAGGCCGCGCCGGCACCCCACCGCAACCGCGCTGCAGAGCCCAATCCACGCGATTCCGTGCGCCCAGCCGAGCATTTCCTGAGTGTGCGGCGACCCGCCGCCGATCCACACCACGAGCAGCGCGGCGAACAGAAGCGACTCGAGCGCTGAGTAGATACGGACGGCGCGGAAGTAGGACATCGGGCTGGGAAACGGCTTGCGACCGCCATACTCGGGTCGCACCTTGGGGCAAGATTAGCCCCCCGTCCGATCACGAACCGTGACGAGTCCGCACACCACAGCCGCCGCCGGGCTGCTACCGGCGCGTCGCGTGGCAAGGTTGCGGACGGTGGCCGTCGACCGCGAGCTGGTGGTCGTGGGAGCGCTCACCGTCGTTGCCGCCGCGCTGCGTTTTTCCACACTCGACGTGCAGAGCTTCTGGCACGACGAGGCGGTCACCGCGCACCGCATCGTGCAGCACAGCCTGTTCGCCACGATCGGGAAGATCCCGGGCAGCGAGTCCACTCCCCCGCTCTATTACGTCCTCGCCTGGCTGTGGACGCGGGCGTTCGGCGTCTCCGAGGTCGGGCTGCGCTCGCTCTCGGCGCTGATCGGCACCGTCACCGTGCCGGTGGCCTACCTGGCCGCGCGCGTGCTCACGCCGCGCCGCGAGCCGGCCGTCGCCACCTGCGCGCTCGCGGCTGTCAGTCCCGTGCTCGTCTGGTACTCGCAGGAGGCGCGCGCCTACATCCTGCTCGTGCTGCTCGGCGCGCTGTCGTTCCTGTTCTTCCTGCGTGCGCTGCGCGGCGGTGAGCGGCGCGACGTGGTCCTGTGGACGGTCGTGTCGGGCCTCGCGCTCTGCACGCACTACTTCGCGGTGTTCGCGGTGCTGCCCGAGGCGGCATGGCTCCTGCGCTCGCGGGTGCGCGGGGCGTGGCCGGCGGTAGGGGTCCTGGGTGTCGTCGGCGCGGCGCTGGTGCCGCTCGCGATCCACCAGCGCAACCAGGGCCACACGAGCTGGATCTCGAGCATCCCGCTGCCCACGCGCACGGGCGACCTGCTGAAGGAGTTCCTGATCGGGCCGTCGGGCTCGCCAGCGGTCGCGCTGACGATCCTCGCCGGTGCGCTGGTGGCCGCCGCGCTCGTGCTGCTCGCCCTTCGGGGCGGTGAGCGCGAGCGGCTGGATGCCCGTCCGCCCCTGATCGTCGGCGGCGTGGCGATCCTGCTGCCGCTCGCGCTCGCGCTGGTGACCCTCGACTACTTCTTCCCGCGCAACCTGATCGCGGCCTGGCTGCCGCTGGCGGCGCTCGTGGGACTGGGCTGCGGGCCGGCAGGCGCACGCCGCATGGGCGCCGCGATCGCCGCGGCGCTCTGCTGCACGCTGCTCGCGATCACGATCTCCGTGAACTTCAACGACCGCCTCCA
>DATNBJ010000309.1:0-4784 GCA_035572055.1 Thermoleophilaceae bacterium
ATCACGGGGCCGATCGAGTCGACGGTGACGAGGTGGCCGATCAGGATCCCGAGCGCGGCGAACGGCACGAGCCCCACGAGGATCAGAAGCGTCATCTGCAGCCAGTCGCGGGCGGGCAGGCTGACGCCGAGCGTGGCCCCGGAGATGTACAGCAGCGAGAGCGTGACCAGGGCCATCATGTAGGCGGTGAGCACCTTCGCGCGGAGGTACGCGCGCGGGCTGAGCGGGGTGAGCCTGAGCTGGCGGTTCCAGCCCACCTGGCGCTCGCCGGCGATGCGGGCGCCGGTGCTGAGCATCGCCGACATCGTCCCGAACGAGGCGAGCCCGACCATGTAATAGAGCGGCGCGGGGAGACCGCTGCCGCCGAAGTTGGTGTCGTGCCGGTTCGGCCCCGCGATGAGGAAGTAGAGGATCAGCGGGAAGCCCAGCGAGAAGACGAAGAAGCGCCGGTTGCGGAACGTGCGCAGGAGCTCGAAGCGGGTGTAGGAGACCCAGCTCACGCCGCCTCGTCCTCCGTGGCGGTGAGCTGGAGGAACGCCTCCTCGAGGCCGGCGCCGCTGATCTCGATGTCGCGCGCGTCGGGGTAGGCGGCGAGCAGCGCGCGGATGGCCGCGTCCGAGTCGGAGCAGCTCAGAACGACCGCCTGGCCGCGACGCTCCGCGTTCGTCACACCCGGCAGCGCGCTGAGCGCCTCGACGCCGGCGCCGGGCAGCGTCGCCCGGATCACTCGCGTGCCCACCATCGCCTTGATCTCCGTGGTGGGCCCGTCGGCCACCACCCGCCCGTGTGCCATGAGTACGGCACGGTCGGCGTAGTCGTCGGCCTCCTCCAGGTAGTGCGTGGCGAACAGCACCGTCTTCCCGCGCAAGGCGAACTCGCGCATGGTGGTCCAGAAGCCGTGGCGGCCCTCCACGTCCATCGCCACGGTGGGCTCGTCGAGCACGAGCAGCTCGGGGTTGCTCACGAGAGCGATGGCGAAGCGGACACGCTGCGTCTCGCCGCCGGACAGCTTCTGGGTGCGGCGCTCCGCCAGCTCGGTTATCCCGGTGAGGTCGAGCACCTCGTCCACCGGCAGCGGCCGCGGGTAGAGCGAGCTCATCATCGTGATCAGCTCGCGCACGCTCAGGTCGCGGATCAGCGCGCCGGTCTGGAGCATCGCGCCGATCGCCCCGCCGTCGATGGCGGCCGAGGGAGCCTGGCCGAAGAGCGAGACGCTGCCGCGGTCGGGCGGGAGCAGGCCGAGCAGCATGTCGATCGTCGTGGACTTGCCGGCGCCGTTGGGGCCGAGCAGCGCGACCGTCTCGCCCCGCTCGATCGAGATGTCGATGCCGCGCACCGCCCGCACGGGTCCCTGCGGGGATGAGAACGTCTTTTCGAGTCCTGCCAGCTCGATGCGCTGCGAGGGGGCCAACCCGTTCAGTGTGCCGAACGCGCCAGCCGAGCGTCCCCACGCCCGAGCAGGAGCTCAGGATGCCAGCGCATCACGACCTTCACGAGAGCCGCCGCCACCCGCGGATCGAACTGGGTGCCCGCGCAGTGCGTGACCTCGGCGAGCGCCTCCTCGATCGGCATCGCCCCGCGGTAGGTGCGGTCGGTGGTCATCGCGCTGTAGGCGTCGCAACAGCTCACGATCCGGGCTTCGATCGGAATTTTTTCGCCGGCGAGGCCGTCCGGGTAGCCGCCGCCGCTGTAGTGCTCGTGCGAGGAGCGCACGATCGTGCCGACCTCGGCGAGCATGCCTCCCACCCGCTGCAGCAGCTTCTCGCCCTCGATCGTGTGCTGGCGCATGATCGCCCACTCGTCGTCGGTGAGGGCGCCGGTCTTGTTGATGATCTCCTTGGGCACCGAGATCTTGCCCACGTCGTGGAGCAGCGCGCCGAACTCCACCCGGCTGCGCCGGCGAAGGTCCAGGCCGAGCTCGTCGGCCACCGCCACGGCCAGCTCCACCACGCCGCGGCTGTGGTCGCCCGTGTAGGCGTCGTCGGCCTCGATCACCTCGCCGAGCAGCATCGCCGTGCCGCGGTAGGCGCCGCTCAGCTCGAGCGCGTTGTCGATGCGCGCCCGCCGCTCCTTGGCAAAGGACGCGAGCAGGCCCAGCAGGGGAACCACGAGGAGGATCACCTCCGGGTGGCCGACGGCGGCGAACGCGGCGAGCAGCCCGATCGGCGCCAGCGCGGCATCCACCGAGTAGACCCAGCCGAGCACGCGCAGCTGAGCGAGAGCGGGGACGCCGGAGGCGAGCCAGCTGCGGATGGTGCCCCAGGCGGCGTCGACGACGAACTGGGCGGCCAGGGCGCCAACGAAGATCGGCCAGTACTTCCACTGCGGCGTCTGGGCGCCGGCGATCACCAGCACGAGCGCCGGGCCGACCGCGTACCAGGAGTCGGCGAAGGCGTGGAGAGCGCGCGACGGATGCGCCTTTCCGGCCGCGGCCTCGCCGAGCCGGGTGAGGGCGAACGCGAGCGCCACCACGAGCGGGACCAGGGTCGCCGGCAACACGAAGAGAGCGGCGACGAAGATGAGCTCGGTGGGGACCGCGTATCCGTCCCCAACCTCGAAGTCCACGTGGTAGGCGAGCGTGTAGGCGATCAGCACCGCGACGAGTGCAGTGACCGAGAAGGACGTCTGCGCGTCCATGAACAGCGCCATCGCCACCGCCACGACCAGGAAGGCGCCGCCCACGATGGCCTCGCTGAGCAGCTCCCGGCCGGCGAGGGGACGGTTGGCCCGCTCGCGCGCGAATTCGACCAGCTGGTCGTCCGGGCGGGTCAGCGTGCCGTTTTGGGGAAGGGAAAGCTCCATGACGTCGCGCGGCCCTTTGGGCCGTCAGGAGCTACATCGGCAAGAACCCTCGCCCGGTGTAGCGATCGCGCTCCAAACGGGGTCTGGACGAACGTTCGATGGGGCAGGGGCGCGAGAAGGCCGACCACTCCGTGTGCGCTGAGACGTATGGGGCAAACCCGCTGCGAGGCGGGGACGCAAAGCCAGAGGTCTCGCAACGGATTGCGAGATAGCTCGGTTGCCGACTCAGACGCTCCGCTTATTTATGGCACGGAGGTCTGCACCCATGGCGTTTTCTCGTAACTGGTCTCGTGCGGCGTTCGCCGCTGCCGTGGGAGTAGTACTGGCTCTCGCGCTCGGCGCAACGAACGCGTTCGCTTCCTGCAGCTACCCGTCCAACGGACAGACGTTCTCCCAGTGGGGGGACATGTCCACGTACGTGCCCGCCCCGGGCGGCACGTTCGAGGAGGGGGCCGCCGGTTGGGACCTGGACAACGCCAGCCTCGTCGACGAGAACGAGTCGTTCTTCCTGAACGATTCGTCCGACTCGAAGTCGCTCGCGATCGCAGACGGTGGCTCGGCGACGAGCCCCGCCGCCTGCGTCGACAGGACCTACCCGACCTTCCGGTTCATGGTTCGGAACACGGGCTCGCGGCTGGCCGTCCTCAAGGTGGACGCGATTTATCGCGACCTCCTCGATGGCGGCAAGATCAAGCTCAAGACCGTCGGTTTCACGACCGCCGGCCGTGAGTGGTCGCCGTCGTTCGTGCAGGTGCTGGTGCTCGGTCAGCTGGCTCAGGCCGGCGACGAGTCCTACGTGCAGTTCCGATTCACGCCGGTTGGGGTGAACGCAAGCTTCCAGATCGACGACATCTACATCGATCCGTGGGCCCGCCGGTAGAGACCAGAAACAAGCCAGGCGCGTGAGGCCCCGGTGCCCCTCGGGGTGCCGGGGCCTCTGTTCTTCGGAAACTCTTAGACGGATCTCGACCCGCTCTTAATGCGGGTTGGTTCCCTCGCTGATGCGCCCGGCGGCCGGTGTGCGCCGCCGGGCCTCCAGACTTCGGGCCGGCGGAGCCCTACCCTGAGCATCAGCGTGCGCGTGCTGGTTGCAGACGACGAAAACTCGGTCCGCGAGGCCCTGCGCCGCGCGCTGGTTCTCGAGGGCTACGAGGTGGACCTCGCGTCCGGAGGTCTCGAGGCGCTGGCCACCGTCTCCTCGGGCCGCTCCGACGTGATGGTGCTCGACGTGCTCATGCCGGACATGGACGGCCTCGAGGTGTGCCGCCGGCTGCGCAAGCAGGGGGACCGCATCCCGATCCTCATGCTCACCGCGCGCGACGCGGTGGCCGACCGCGTGGAGGGGCTCGAGGCGGGCGCCGACGACTACCTGGTCAAGCCGTTCGATCTAGACGAGCTGATCGCGCGGCTGCGGGCGCTCCTGCGGCGCAGCCTGATGGCGGACGACGGGCACGGCGTGCTGCGCTTCGCCGACCTCGTTCTCGACGTCGGCGCCCACGAGGCGCGCCGCGGCGAGCGCCGCATCGACCTGACCCGCACCGAGTTCCTCCTGCTCGAGCTGCTGATGCTGAACCCGCGCATCGTGCTGTCGCGCTCGACGATCCACGAGCGGGTCTGGGGGTACGACTTCGGCCCGGCGTCGAACTCGCTGGGCGTCTACATCGGGTACCTCCGCAAGAAGCTCGAGGAGGAGGGCGAGCCGCGGCTGATCCACACGGTGCGCGGAGTCGGTTACGTGCTGAGGGACTCGTGAGACGGCTCACTCGCCATCTGTCCTTGGGCAGCCGCCTGTCGATCGCCGCGGCCGTGGCGGTCGCCGTCGCGGTGGCGCTCGCCTCGACCGCGAGCTACGTGGCGGTGCGAGCAAAGCTGCGCGGCCAGGTGGACAGCGCGCTGCAGAGCCGCGTGGGCCAGGTCGACAGCGTGAAGCAGGCGCTGGCGGCTGGGCAGCCGCCACCGGGTGTCGGACGGGTCCTGCCGCC
>DATNBJ010000310.1:0-9526 GCA_035572055.1 Thermoleophilaceae bacterium
CGCTCGAGGCGTCGTCCACCACGATCACCTCGGCGGGCCGGCGGCGCTGGGCCTGCACGCTGCGCAGCGCGCGTTTCACCATCTCCTCGCGGTTGTAGGCGGGGATCACGACGGTGACCGGCAGCGGCTCGGCGCCGTTCCGGGCGCTTCGGGCCGGGGCGCTCGCGGCCACTGTGTTGGGCAGGCGGCGGCCCAGCTCGAACGCCCAGGCGGTGAGCGGGTCGATGGCCTTGAAGAGGGCCTGGTCGCGGTCGCCGCGAGCCGCCGCGGCGCCCGCGCGGGCGATGCTGGCGGCGCCCCATGCCAAGAGGCCGGGCCAGCGAGCGGCCGGGAACGAGCCCGGGTGCCTCGCGTCGAGCCAGGCCGCGCCCGCCCCCATCCGCGCGCGCTGGCGCAGCAGCTTGGACAGCCTGCTCCGGCTCGTGTGGGTCACCAGCGCGCCGTCGCGCGACTCGATCTCCCAGCCTGCGTCCTTCAACCGGAAGCAGATGTCCGCGTCGCCGCCGGAGCGGATCTCCTCGACGAACCCGCCCACCTGCTGGAACGCCTCCCGCCGGATGGCGCAGTTTGCGGTCTGGGCGTAGGACCACTGGCCGGCGCCCAGCGTGTTGCCCTGGCTCATCGAGCCGGCGATGGTGGCGAAGCGCGCGACTCCGCCGTCGGCGGGCTCGTCCTCGATGCCGCCGCCGAGCACGCCGGCGCGCTCGGACGGCGGCCGGTCGAAGTAGCGGTCGAGCAGGTCCGGCCGCGGGCGCACGTCGGCGTCGAGGAAGACGATCCACTCCGCGCTGCCGCGCTCGGCGCCCCGGTTGCGCGCGTAATAGGACGACTGGAGCTCGGGCGCCTGGATCGTGCCGTCGACCGGCGCCGCCCCGGGCGGGCGGTTGTCCACGACGGTGACCGTGTCGCCGTCGCGCAGCTCGAGACTCGACATCCCTGCCAGCAGCCGCTCGAGCGACGCGCGAGGGCCGAAGAAAGGCACAACGACGTCGATCGCCGGCCTGTCGCCTCCCAGCTCCATGCCGCGCGCGATTATGAAGCTGTCAGCCAGGTGACGCGCCAGACGACGGGGTTCCCTACTGTCCCGGCCTCGAATGGCGGCGGGGTTTGGCGCGTTCATTGCGGCGGGACTTGTGGCGCTGCTCGGATTGCCGGGCCGGCTGTCGGACCCGCCTCCGGTGGCAGGGATCTCGCAGGCGCCGGCGCTCGACCGCCCGTTCTCGTCCACTGGCTTCTGGAACTCTCCGATCCGCGCGCAGGCCAAGCCGGGCGCACTGTCGCGGGCGCTGGCAAAGCAGGAGCACCTCACCGGAGCGTGGATCAACACCACCAACTACTCGGCGCCGGTGTTCGTGGTGCCCGCCAAACAGGACACGGTGCGCGTGCAGATCGACCATCCGCCGTCGCCCAACAGGGACGCGCTGCAACGCGAGATGGCGACGGTGCCGATCCCGGCGGGAGCCAGGCCGGGCGGTGGCACCGACGCGCGCATGGTCGTCTGGCAGCCGTCGACGGACACGATGTGGGAGCTGTGGCGGATGCGCCGGCGCGGCGGCTGGCATGCCGGCTGGGGGGCGAAGATCAGCGGGGTATCCAGGCTCCGCGGCGTGAACCCGTTTCCGTTCGGCGCGACGGCGTCCGGCCTCCCACTCGCGGGTGGGCTGATCACCATGGACGACATCCGCAGCGGTTCGATCGACCACGTGCTGGCGCTCGGCATCCCCGCCCCCCGGGCGGGCGTGTTCGTCGCGCCCGCGAACCGCACGGACGGCCGGTTCACCGGGCCGAACTCGATTCCCGAAGGCACTCGCTTCCGGCTCGACCCGACCCTTGACGTGAAGTCGCTCGGCCTGTCGCGGGTCGCGACGATGATCGCCCGTGCCGCGCAGCGCTACGGGATGGTGGTGCGCGACGGCTCGGAGGTCGTGACGTTCTACGCGCAGGACCCCACGCCCACGGGCTCGAATCCATGGCTCACCTGGTTCGGCGGGAAGTCGGCAGCCCGCGCCCTGGCCGGTTTTCCCTGGGATCGGCTCCAGGTCGTGCCTCCCACCGCCGGCTGAGTACCTGCGCGGCTTCGGCGCTTGTTTGCCATCATGGCCCCACTTCGCCGGTGCGGGACCGGCGCGGCAGGGAGCAGCGGGTGTCAGTTACCGAAGTTCGAGGCAGGGGCGGAGCCCCGTTCAGAGTTCGCGATGCCGTGCTGCAGCACTGGGTGCTGGTGCTGCTGCCGGTCGTGCTGTTGATGGCTGTGGCCGGCGCGTATGCGATGACGCGCACGCCGACGTACACGGCGCAGTCGAAGCTCACCCTCGGCCAGCTCGACGTGGCCGCCCAGGCGCCGAGCTACGTGACCGCCGCTCAGGGGCTGGCGGCCACCTACTCGCAGGCGATCCATGCCGGCGACGTGACCAAGCCCGCCGGCAAGGCGCTCGGAATTCCGCCACTCGAGGCCAGCAAGCGCCTGGTGGCGTCGCCGATCGGGCAGACGCCGCTGTTCCTGATCAGCGCGGCGGGGCCCAGCTCGCACGACGCGGTCAAGCTGGCGAACGCGGCGTCGCGCGCGCTGGTGCGCTACGTCGACGACCTGAACGCGTCGGCCGCGGGCGTGAACTCCTCCCTGACCGCATTCAAGAAGGCGTCGGAGCAGCAGCACCGCGCCGCGATCGCCATTCAGCAGGCGCAGGTCGCCTTCGAGCGCCATCCCAGCATCAAGAACCGCCAAGCGGTGACGAAGGCGATGCAGCGGTCCGACTCGGCGAAGCTGCGCGCCACTGTGCTGGCCAGCCTGTACGGCAACGCCAAGCGCGTCGGCGCGACGAGCAACGTCCTGCAGATCCTGGCGACCGCCACAACCGCCACGAACGACCGTGACTCGGTGCTTCAGAAGGTCCTGTTCATCGCCGCCGCAGCCGGGCTGACGATCGGTGTGGCGCTGGCCGTGCGGGCGGGCACCCGCGAGCCGGCGGTCGCGGACGAGCCCGCTGAGCGGGTGAAGGCGGCGCCCGCCGCGTAGCGCAGTCGTGGCGCTCGCGGTCTCACTGCACGTCCCCTCCGGTACCACCGGGCTGATAGTCACGGCCCTGGCGCTGGCCGGGCTCGTGGCCGCGTGTTACATCGCGAGGTTCCTCGACCCGGCGTGGCTCCTGTCCGCCGGCATCGCCACCGAGGTGTTCGTGGGAAGCGGCGGCAAGCTCGGACTGCCGATCAGCCCCAGCCGGCTCCTGATCCTCGCGGGCTCGATCGCGGTGCTGATGCGCGCGCCGCGCCCCCTCCCGCTGCGACCGCAGCCGCTGCACGTGCTGCTCCTCGCCGTGTCGGTGTGGGCGATCGGGTCGGCGTTCTTCTCAGGAACGTTGAGCGAGCACGGCACCACGTACGAGCTGCTCGACCGGCTGGGGATCGTGCCCTTCTGGCTCTTCTTCCTGGCGCCGCTCGCGTTCGCCACCGAGACGCAGCGCCGGATCCTGCTCGGGACGATGATCGTGCTGGGCGGCTACCTCGGCCTCACAGCTCTGTTCGAGACGCTGAAGATGAATGCGTTCGTCTGGCCGAAGTACATCCTCGACCCGTCGTACGGATCGCACGGCGACCGCGCGCGCGGGCCGTTCGTGGAGTCGATCACCAACGGGATGGGACTGTTCGCCTGCGGCGTGGCCGCCACGATGGGAGTGGCGGTTTGGCGCGAGCGGGTGAACGTGCGCAGGGCTTGCGCAGCCGTTGCCGCTCTCTGCCTGGCGGGCTGCCTGTTCACGCTGACCCGCGAGGTGTGGCTGGGAACCGCGATCGCGGCCCTGGTGACTTTGGCCGCCTTCGCCGAGGTGCGGCGCTTCCTGCTGCCGGCGGTGGTGGCTGGTGCGCTGATGACGCTGCTGGCGCTGGCCACGGTGCCCGGCTTCGCGGCGAGCTTCCAGTCCCGCACGCACGACGAGAGCTCGCTGTGGGTCCGCAAGAACGTGGCCCACGCGGCGCTGAACATGATCGACGCGCGGCCGCTGCTCGGGTTCGGCTGGAACAACTTCGTGAAGGAGAGCCCGCCGTACTTTCGGGCGGCGTCGGACTATCCGATGATCGGGATCGGGGTCCCGGTGCACAACGTGTTCCTGCGGAACGCCGTGGAGCTCGGCCTCATCGGCACGGCTCTGTGGGCGCTGGCGATGGCCCTGGCTTTGGGAGGCGCGGTGTTCGCGGCGCCGGACCGTCCCGAGCTTCGCGTGTGGCAGATCGGCATGGCCGCGATCGCGCTGAACTTCCTGGTGATCATCAACTTCGCGCCGTCGTCGTACGCGTTCCCGACGGTCCTGTTGTGGACCTGGGCCGGAGTGGTGGGATCACCGCTGACGAGGCCGGAGCTGGCGCCGGAGCGGCGGCGCGCGCAGATGGCCGTGGTGGCCTCGGCCTAGGGTCCCGCGTTCCGCGCGTTTGGCGTTGCGGCGCCATCCGCGCCGGTTGAGCAGTAAAGAGCGGCCCGAGCGGCGGGGATGGCTCCCGCGGGGAGGGCTGGGCCGACTTAGCGGTCATAGTGACCGTCTTTTCGGCCCAGCCCCGGAAGGCTGAAGATCCCTCGCTCTCTACTGCTCTTCCGGCAGCGGCTGCACCGCCGCGGCGCGCGGGCTGAACGCACCGCGAACACGCGCGAACATCCCGTGCACGAACAGCCTCGCCGCGAACGGCAGCCCGTGCACCAGGTAGCGGCTCGCCAGCCGCCGCGGCTCCTGGATCAGGCGGTGGACCCACTCGAGCCCCGTCCGCTGCATCCACACCGGAGCGCGGGACACGTGGCCGCCGACGAAACCGATCGAGATGCCGATCCCGAGGAACCAGGTGCGCGGCGAGCTCGAACGGAGCCGTGAGATCACGTGCTCCTGCTTGGGGAAGCCCAGCCCCACATAGACGATGTCCGGCTGGAGCTCTCGAAGGATGGACTCGATCTGTTCCATGGCGCCGTCGTCCTTCTCGAACCCGTAGGGCGGATAGATCATCCCCGCGATCCGCAGGCCGGGACACTCCTCCTTCAGCTTCCGCGCCGCCTCCCAGCCCGCCTCGCGGGTGCCGCCCAAGACGAAGATCGAGGCGCCGCGGCGGCCGGCCTCACAGCTGAGCGACCAGATCAGGTCCGACCCGGCAACCCGCGCCGGCAGAGGAGTTCCGGCCAGCCGGCTGGCCCACACCAGCGGCATACCGTCCGCCAGCACGAGGTCGGCCGTCTCGAAGAACGGCCGCAGGCTCTTCTGCTTGCTGAACTGCCGCAGGTGCTCGAGGTTGGGCGTGATCACCCAGCCGCCCTGGCCCTCGGCCATCGACCTGCCGATCGTGTCCACCGCCTGAATCTCGGTGACTCGATCGATCTGCATTCCCATCAGCGACACACGCTCTCGCACGTCCATCGCGCCTCCCCTATGCCGCGGCCGCCGCCGTCGCGCGCCCGTCGGGCGCGGATGGCGACAGACCTATTGAGATCCCTGGCACCGTCGTCTCGAACAACTCGATGAGACGAGTGGTGGCGGCGTCCAGTGCGAACTCGGTGTCAACCCGAAGTCGCCCATGACGTCCCAGCCGCTCGCACAGGTCCGGGCTCGCCGCCAATCGCTCCAGCGCGTCGGCGAGCTCGTCCACCCTGCCTGGCGAGACCAGGAGTCCAGTGGCCTCATCCTCGACAACCTCCGGCACACCCATCACCCGGGTGCTGACCACCGGAAGACCGGCGGCCATTGCTTCCAGCAGAACAACTCCAAGCCCCTCGGCCAGCGTGGGCAGGCAGAACGCGTCCGCCTGCGCGTACCAGTCGGGCAACTCGTCCTGGCCCACCGCGCCGGCGAAGCGCACCTGGCGGTGCAGCATCAGCTCGTGGGTGAGCGTCTCGAGGCCGGCCCGGTCGGGGCCGTCGCCAACGAACGTGGCCTCGACCTCCACCCCGCGCTTACGCAGCGCGTAGAGCGCCTCGAGCAGCAGCGCGTGCCCCTTGCCCGGCACGAGCCGCCCCACCGTCAGGATGTGCAGCGGACCGCCCGCGCGCTGCCGCCGCGGCGCCAACGCACCCGCGTCGATCCCGCAGCGAACGACCTGCAGCTTCCCCCACTCCTCGCGGCCCACCAGCTTCATCAGCTGGGCGCGCGTGAAGTCGCTGTTGCATACCACGAGCCGCGCGCCGCGGATCTTGTCCGGCAGCCGGTGCGGCTTCTCGGAGAAGAGCTCGGTGGAGCCGTGCATCATGAAGCTCCACGACCATTCCGGGCCGCCGAACCTCGCCGCGAGCAGCGCCACCTCGCTGCCCACGTTCGCGAAATGGGCATGGAGGTGGCGAAGCCCGCGGCGGCGGCACTCGCTCCACACGAGCATCGCCTCCCCGAAGTAGAAGAGCCGCCACAGGCGCTCGCGCGCGCCGGGCGGCGACAGCCGCTGGGCCGCGGCCAGCGTGCCGAAATAGCGCAGCGGGTGCGTGAACAGCGCCCGCAGGTGGGAGCCGATCAGCTTGAGCGGCCGCGGCGGCAGCACCGCGAACGTGCGCGCGTGCTCCTCGCGGTCGGCCACGGACAACAGCTCGCCCGGGTCCGGACGGCGGATCGTGAACGTGTGCACGTCGATGCCGCGCTGCCGCAGCGCGCGCACCTCGCGCAGGATGAACGAGTGCGAGACCGCCGGATAGCGGCTCACCACGCAGGCGAACGCGCGGCTAGAGCCCACGGCGCGCGAAGACAAACGGCACCGTCCTGAGCAGGATCTTGAGATCCAGCCAGAGGGTCCAGTTGGCCCGGTAGAGGTAGTCGAGCTTCACCATCTCGTGCAGCGGGATGCGGGCCGAGCCGAGCACCTGCCACACGCCGGTCATGCCGGGTGTCACGTCGAGCCGGCGCCGCAGCCAGCCCTGCACGAGGTTGTCCTCCTCGATCACGAGCGGCCGCGGACCGACGAGGCTCATCTCGCCGCGCAGCACGTTCACGAGCTGCGGCAGCTCGTCGAGCGACATCCGCCGCAGCAGCCCCCCGACCGGCGTGATCCGCGGGTCGTTGGCGATCTTGAAGAGGCCGTCGGCCTCGTTCAGCGCACGGAGGCCGGGCTTCTGCTCGTCGGCCCCGTCGTACATCGTGCGGAACTTGAGGAGGTTGAAGTGGCGGCCATTGCGGCCCACCCGCTTCTGCCGGAAGAGCACGGGGCCCCGCGACGTGAGCTTCACCGCCAGCGCCACGCCGAGGAACAGCGGCGCCATCAGCACGAGCACGGTCAGCGAGCCGCACACGTCGAGCGTTCGCTTCAGGAAGCGCGAGGACTGCGTTAGCCCGTAGCCGCGCACCCCCATCAGCGGGATCCCGCCCACGTCGTCGAGCGCCACCGACCAGCCCACCACCTCGAGCAGGCGCGGCAAGAGCGAGACGCGGACCCCGACCGACTTGATCAGGCGGACCTTGTCGAGCAGGCGGTCGCCGGCGGGGATCGTGCTCGTGTCGATCAGGACGCGGTCGATCCGGTGCTCCCAGAGGGCGCCCGCGATGTCGCGCATGCTGCCGAGCACCGGCAGCGAGCCCTCGGCCGAGACGTCGACGAAGCGGCGCCCCTCGAACGGGATGTAGCCCACCACCGTGGCGTTGATCAGCGAGCTCGAGTCGATCTTGCGGCGCAGCAGGTCGGCGACGTCGGCGCCGCCCAGCACGAGACAGCGCTCGCCGGCGGTGCTGCGCAGGACGAGCCGCCGGGCGAGCGCCCGCGACAGGCTCGTGGCCACGAACAGGAGCCCCCACAGCAGCAGGACCTGGGAGCGGCCGAGGTTGCCCTCCACGAACAGGAAGTCCGAGAGCCACAGGATCAGGGCGTAGACGGTCGCCGCCTGGAACAGCGCCGGCAGCTCGTCCACCGTGCTCTTGCTGAGCAGGTTCTCGTCGCGGTCGTAGAGGCCGGCGATCTTGCCCACCGCCACGACCAGCGGCAAGAGCAGCCACGCGGTGGGCGCCAGGCTGTCGTCGCCGAGCATCACGACGGTGGCGAAGGCGACCAGCGCCGAGACCCCGTCGGCGGTGGCGAGCGCGCGGCGGAAGCGCGTGTCGCGGTGCAGCGTCTCGCGCGAGTGCTCGCCCTCGCGAAAGGCTCCGAGACCCCACGGAATCCGTGGAGCGAAGCGCCTGCGCGCCGGCTCCGCAACCGGCAGCTCGTGCCGTTCGAGCGTACGCGTTCCGCGCCCGCTCACGGCGTAGTCCCCTGCACCAATTTGGGCGTCCTCCCGAGACGCGTACTTCCGCAGCGGCGTAGTTTGCACGACCTTGTTGACTCGTGCGTCAGTCAACCTACGATTGGCGCCGTGTCACTCCTCCGCGTCGTAATCCGAGCGAAGGACGAGGCCGCGAAGATCCCGACGACGCTGGCGCGCATCAACGCCCAGACGCTCCATTCGCAGATGGAGCTGGTCGTGGTCGACTCGGGCTCGACCGACGGCACCGTGGAGATCGCCCGCGCCGCGGGGGCGACCATCATCGAGATCCCCGCTTCCACGTTCACCTATGGCGGGTCTTTGAACACCGGCTGCGAGGGGACCGAGGCGCCGTTCATCGTCGCCCTGTCCGCGCACGCCTTCCCGCCGGACGAGCACTGGCTCGAGCGCATGCTCCATCCGTTCTCGGACGAGCGCGTGGCCTGCGCCTGCGGCTACGTGAAGGGCCCGCACGGAAAGCCGCTGGCGGGCCGCCTCGTGCAGGACCTCGAGCTCGCCCAGCTCAACCCCTACTGGGGCTACTCGAACTCGTCGGGCGCGTTCCGCTCGGAGCTGTGGCGCGAGCGTCCGTTTCGCGCGGACATGGTCGGCACCGAGGACAAGGAGTGGGCCTGGCACTGGCTGAAGCGCGGGATGGTGGTGGTGGTGGACCCGGAGCTGGCCACCGAGCACACGCATCGCGACGAGGGCCCGCTGCGCACATACCGCCGCTCCCGCGGGGTGTGGCAGGGGTTCGGCGCGTACCTGGACCTGCCCCCGTACCCGGCACGCGAGCTGGCGCGCGACTGGTGGAACGGACTCGACGACTACCCGTCGCACCTGCGCGCCCGCATCGGCTGGCGCCGGGCGGCCAAGCTGGCGGGACAGTGGCAGGGCAGGAGGACCGCGTGACGAGCCCCACGCTGAGGCAGCGCCTGGACCCGCGGGCGTTCCGGCTCGAGCGGATCGACTCCGCCTGGTGGCACTGGGTGGTGAACACGGCGGCGGGGTCGCCCGCGCTCGACCGGCGCACGCGACTGCGGCTCCTGCGGCTCGGCGGCATCGACGTGAAGAACGCGATCGTGGAGGGCGGCTGCTTCTTCTTCAGCTCCGACATCGCGATCGGCGACTACTCGATGATCAACCACGGCTGCCACTTCGACACGCGGGCGCACATCGAGCTGGGCGAGGCCGTGGGGATCGCCAGCGAGGTGATGCTCTGCACCTCCACACACGACCTCGGCCCGCCGCACAAGCGCTGGGGCCACTACCGCACCGCGCCGATCACCGTCGGCCGCGGCACCTGGCTCGGGATCCGCGCGATCGTGCTGCCCGGCGTGACGATCG
>DATNBJ010000311.1:0-4086 GCA_035572055.1 Thermoleophilaceae bacterium
ACGGCCCCTCGCGGAACTCCTCCTCGTCGAGGAGGCCGAAGATCAGGTCCATCGTGGTCTCGAGCGCGTCGAGCGACTCCATGTCGATGTGCAGGTGGGCGCCGAGGTCGCGCGCCTTGCGCAGCAGCGGACGCATCCGGCGCGAGGCGTCCTCCCGGCCGCGCTCGGGAGCGTCCGGCCGCATGTGGGGCGTGAGCGCCGAGACCTTCACCGACAGGTTGGCGCGCGGCAGCGCGCCGAGCGAATCGGCCTCGAGCACCGGCCGCTCGGGCCAGCCGATCGCCGCCTCCGCCAGCGTGTCGAGCGCCTCCGAGCAGCGCTCCGCGTAGCGGTCGGCCTCCCCCTCCGTGACGGTCGCCTCGCCGAGCAGGTCGACCGACGACGCGTTGCCCTCGCGCCACAGCCCGCCGAGGATGCCGAGCGCGTTGCGCGGCGACTCGCCGACGATGAAGCGGTGCGCCATGTGCCGCACGCCGCCCGCCGCCGCGGCGCCCAGGGCGGCGCGGCCGGGCTTGCTGGCGCCCATCTTCACGGCCACGTCGAGCGACGGCGGCCGCTCGCCAAGCTCGCCCAGGTAGCCGGTCAGGTGGCGCGCCAGGTCGTCGAGCGAGCGGCAGGCCGGAGTCACGTCCACGAAGCGGAAGAGCGCGGTGCGCAGCTTCGCGTCCTGGGAGGCCAGCTCCATCGCCTTGGCGTCGATCGCCTTGACCGGGTTCATCCCCCGCTTGGGGAACGCGGCGAACAGCGCCCGGCCCACGCGGCCGAGCTCCTCCTCCACCGCCGGGTCGCTTGTGGCCGGGCTCTCAGGCACCGGCCGTAAGCTACTCCGGCCGGCAGCCGCCGAAGCGTTGGCTAACCTGGCGAGCCCGCATGATCTACCCGGTCGAGACCTTCAGCGACGAAGAGCGGGCGCTGCTCGCGCCCCACTTCACCAATCTCGACCTTCCGGTCTTCGCGCTGGTGAACCTCCCGGAGACGGTCAAGGGAGCGCTCTTCGCCCGCTACTCGCGCTACCAGGGCACGCTGCGGCGCCTCTTCCTCGACGAGTTCGTGGCGGACCTGCCCGCCGCCCAGGCCTCCTTCGACGGCTCCGAGGGCGAGCGCGCGGCCGACCTCTACCGCAAGATCTTCCTGGGGTACGGCGACGACTCGGTGGGCCAGCTCGGCGGCGCGCACGTGGCATGCGAGTGGGTCTCGAACGTGATGACGAAGGTGCTCCAGCGCGGGCGCCTCGCCGCCTACCTCGAGCAGTCCACCCGCTACATCGCCTACGACACGCCGATGCCCGGCGGCGGCTACCGCTACTGGCGCGACGAGGCGCTCGGACCCGAGTACGAGCAGGCGATGAACGCGCTGTTCGACGCCTACGCCGCGGCGCTGCCGCGCGTGGAGGCCTGGGCCGAGGAGCGCTTCCCGCGCGCCGAGGGCGAGCCCGAGGCCGCGCACCGGCGCTCGATCAAGGCCAAGGCGCTCGACCTCCTGCGGGGACTGCTGCCCGCGTCCTCGCTCTCGCACATGGGCATCTTCGCCACCGGCCAGGCGTACGAGCAGCTCCTGATGCGCCTCCACAGCTCGCCGCTGCCCGAGGCGCGCGAGTACGGCCGCATGATCCTGGCCGAGCTCACGCAGGTCATGCCGAGCTTCGTGTCGCGCGTGGTCAAGCCGGACCGCGGCGGGCGCTGGATCGAGTACCTCGAGGAGCGCGGCGCCGCGGCCGATCGCTGGGCCGCGCGGCTCGGGCTCGACAGCGAGCGAGCGCGCGAGGACTCGCGGCCGTCGGTGCGGCTGCTCGAGGCGCGTGGCAGCGAGGACGAGCTCCTGGCGGCGCTCCTGTTCGAGGCCGCCGGCGTGTCCGAGGACGAGATTCGCGCGGCCGTGCGGGTGCTGCCGCCGGACGAGCGGGCCACGCTGCTGTCCGAGCTCGTCGGCAAGCGCGAGAACCGCCGTCATCGGCCGGGCCGCGGGCTGGAGGCCCTCAGCTACCGCTTCGAGATCGTCGGCGACTACGGCGCGTTCCGCGACCTTCAGCGTCACCGCATGCTGTCGATCCAGTGGCAGTCGTTCACACCTCACCTCGGCGCGGGCGTGCCCGAGGAGCTGGAGGCGGCCGGCGTGGCGGACGACTACCGGCGCGGGCTCGAGCTGTCGGCTCGGGAGTACGAGCGGCTGGATGACGCCGGCCTGCGCGAGCTGGCGCCGTACGCGCTCTGCCTGGGCTACCGGATCCGCTACGTGCTCGACATGAACGCGCGCGAGGCGATGCACCTGATCGAGCTGCGCTCCGGCCGCGAGGGCCATCCGAGCTATCGCGCGGTGGCGCACGAGCTGCACGCGCAGATCGCGCGCGTGCACCCGGCCGTGGCCAAGGCAATGACCCACGTGGACCGCGACACCGAGCCGCGCCTCGAGCGCATCCTGTCCGAGATCCGCACGCACGCCCGCAGAACCGCGCGGGTGTAGGGTCCCCGCGGTGGAGCGCGAGCTGCCACCTGGCCGGCGCGTCGCGCCCTCGATCCTCTCCGCCGACTACTCCCGCCTCGGGGCCGAGGTGCAGGAGGTCATGGACGCGGGGGCTCGCGTGATCCACGTGGACGTGATGGACGGCCACTTCGTCCCGCCGATCACGATCGGCCCGCTGATCGTGAACGCGCTGCGCGAGCAGATCCACGGCGCCGACGGCTGGATCGACGTGCACCTGATGATCGAGCGCCCCGAGCGCCACGTAGCCGACTTCGTGAGCGCCGGCGCCGACTCGATCTCGATCCACTGGGAGGCCACCCCCCACGTGCACTACGCGCTGAAGACGGTGCGCGAGGCGGGCCTGCTGGCGGGGCTGGCGATCAACCCGGCCACGCCGCCCGGCGCCGTGGAGGCGGCGGCGGACTACTTCGACATCCTGCTCTGCATGACCGTGAACCCCGGCTGGGGCGGCCAGGAGTTCATCGAGGGCTCGCTCGACAAGGTCCGCCGGCTTCGAAGCGTCCTGCCCGACCGCGTGGCGATAGAGGTGGACGGAGGCGTGGACACGGAGACGGCGCGCCCGTGCAGGGAGGCGGGAGCGCGCCTGTTCGTGGCCGGCTCGGCGGTGTTCGGGACGGACGACCCGGCAGAGTCGTATCGCGCCGTTGCCGCGGCCGCCGGGGCGGAATAGTCCCTAGTCCCCACAACGACAGCGGTTCGAGTCAGACGCCGGCACCCCGGGTAGTACGTGCCGAAAGTCGAGTTGAAGGAGGGGTGGCATGTCTGACGCCGTCGAGGTCGAGCGCGATCTTGAGGTACTGCTGAAGGAAGAGGATCGCTTCGAGCCCTCGGAGGAGTTCGTGAAGCAGGCGAACTTCAGCGACCCCTCCATCTACGACGAGGCCGAGAAGGACTTCGAGGCCTGGTGGGAACGCTGGGCCAAGGAGCTCGACTGGTTCGAGCCGTGGCAGACGGTCCTCGAGTGGAACCCGCCGTGGGCCAAGTGGTTCCAGGAGGGCAAGCTGAACGCCTCGCACAACTGCCTCGACCGCCACGTCGACGCCGGCAAGGGCGACAAGGTCGCCTATCACTGGGTCGGCGAGGACGGCGACACGCGCGACGTGACCTACGCGGAGATGCTCGACATGACGAAGCGCTTTGCGAACGCGCTGAAGGGACTTGGCGTGCAGAAGGGCGACGTGGTCGGGATCTACATGCCGATGCTGCCCGAGACGCCCGCCGCGATGCTCGCCTGCTCGCGCATCGGCGCCACGCACAACGTGGTCTTCGGCGGCTTCTCGGTGGAGGCCGTGCGCGAGCGCATGGACGTGTCGGAGGCGAAGGTGCTCGTCACCGCCGACGCCACGCTGCGCCGCGGCAAGCCCACCCCGATGAAGGCGAACGTCGACGAGGTGCTCGACCAGTTGCCGAAGCTGGAGCACGTCGTGGTGGTGAACCGCACCGACGGCGACTGCCCGATGAAGGACGGCCGCGACGTCTGGTGGCACGAGGAGCTGGAGAAGGCCGACGCCGAGTGCGAGCCCGAGCTCCTCGACGCCGAGCATCCCCTCTACATCCTCTACACCTCAGGCTCGACCGCAAAGCCGAAGGGCATCCTGCACACCA
>DATNBJ010000312.1:0-6782 GCA_035572055.1 Thermoleophilaceae bacterium
ACCGTCCTCGTCACCGGGGCGGGCAGCGGCATCGGCCGCGAGACCGCGCTGCTGTGCGCCCGGCGCGGTGCCGACCTCGTGATCTGCGACCTGAACGCCGAGGGGCTGGCGGCCACCGAGAACGAGGCGAAGGCGCTCGGCCGCAACGTGCTCGCCCGCCAGGTCGACGTGTCCGACCGCGAGCAGATGCGCGCGTTCGCCGAGGAGGCCGGCGGCCCCGACCTGCTCGTGAACAACGCGGGCGTCGGCCTCGCCGGTGGCCTGCTCGACACGCCGCTCGACGACTGGGACTGGGTAGTGCGAATCAACCTGATGGGCGTGGTCCACGGCTGCCACTTCTTCCTGCCGAAGATGATCGAGCGCGGTGGGGGCGGCCACGTGGTGAATCTCTCCTCGCTCGCCGGCCTGCACGCCAGCCCCGAGCTCGTGGCCTACTCGGCCACGAAGTTCGGCGTGCTCGGGCTCTCGCTCGCGCTGCGCGAGGAGCTCGTGCCGCACGGCATCGGCGTCACCGCCATCTGCCCCGGCGTGATCAACACGCCGATCACGAGCAGCTCGCGGATGTACGGCAAGAACGCCGAGCCCGGCGCCCGCGAACGGATCGTGCGCAACTACGAGCGCCGCGGCTACGGGCCGGACAAGGTCGCCAAGAACATCCTCAAGGCCGTGCAGCACAACCGCCCGATCGCCCCGATCTCGCCGGAGTCCTGGGTGTCCTGGGCGGTTGTGCGCACCTCGCCTCGCCTAGCCGGCTGGATGGCTCGCAAGCTCGCGGCCGCGGCCCAGCGCTAGCGCCCGCGCCTCGCCCCAGTCGTCGTCCGGCTCGGCCAGAACCCGCCAGCCGACGGTGGCGAGCGCAGCGAGCAGGATCACCGAGCTGACGATCAGGATTCCCACGCTGGACGCGCTGAAGCCGACGATGTTGAGCACGATGCCCGCCACGAACCCGGCGGCCACCCAGGCCGGCACGGCGCGGGAGCGGTACAGGCCGATGCTCAGGATCACAACGCCCACAACGAGCGCGAGGCCGCCGATCGTGAAGGGCAGCGACGAGCCCGCGGCCGAGTCGTAGCGGTGGAGCAGCGCGGCCATCTGCGCGCGGTCGGCCCCCGCCGCGCCCATCTGCCAGACGAGCCACTGAGTGGCCGCGTCGCCCGCCGCCACGATCACGCCCAGCAGCGCGAGGCTGCCGCCCCAGTTGCCCCATCCGGGCGCGCGCTCCCGGGTGAGATGCATGAGCCCGAGGATCGCCGGAACGAACAGCGCGATTCCGGCGAACGTGAACGTGGCGAACAGGTAGTAGCGCGCCGGGTGGGCCGCGATCACGGCGATCTGCGCCGCCTCGTCGCTCTTGATCGCCGGCGAGACCAGCGTCGACACCAGTGTGAGCAGCGGGGCCCCGATGAGCGACACGCCCACCACGATCTTCGAGAAGTGCTTCGTCACATCGTCCTCCTTGGTCTGGGGTACGAGGCGACGCTAAGTTCCGGACGGCCCGAAATCGTCGGCCTTGCTGGAGGTTTTGGGTCTGTCTGAAGGCTGACCCCGTGTCTGCCGCAAGGCCGATGACTGGGCGCCCGACCGGCGTTATGTTGGACCCGTGTTGTCGGATCGACGTCGCGTGATGGGCTTCCCGCGGGCGGACCTCGCGCTGGCGGGGGTCCTGATCGTCTACGGCGAGCTCGACGTCTTCCTGACGCACGAGTGGCACGGCTCGAAGCCGGTGACGGGCGTGGTGGTGTTCTTCATGGCCGCGTCGCTCGCGTTTCGCAGGGTGGCGCCGTACGTCACGCTCGTCGTGCCGGTGGCGGGCCTGATTCTGCTCACCCTTCTCTACGAGGGCTCGGAGACCGGCGCCAACCTGTTCATCCTGCTGGCCGCGACCTACTCGGTGGCCCTGTACGGGCGCGACCCGCTCGCGGCAATCGTGGTCTACGGCATCACGGCGGCCATCCACACCGCCCGCACCCCGGAGGTGCACGGCGTGGGCGACTGGCTGTGGGAGCCAGTGATGTTCAGCCTGGCGTTCGGCGTGGGCTTCGCCATGCGCGGGCGGCAGGCGCGCACCGACGAGCTCGAGCGCGAGCAGGACGAACGGGCGGCCGCCGCCGCCGCGGAGGAGCGCCAGCGGATCGCCCGCGAGCTGCACGACGTGATCTCGCACAGCCTCGGTGTGATGGTTCTCCAGGCCGGAGCCGCCGACCAGGTGGTGGAGCGCGACCCCGCTCGCGCCCGAGAGGTGCTCGCGTCGATACGAACGACCGGCCAGGAGGCGATCGGCGAGATGAGCACGCTGCTCGGCCTGATCCGGAGCGACGCGCCGGAATCGCGGGAGCCGCAGCCCTCGCTCGCCGACCTCGACCGGCTGATACTCAGGACGTCGGAGGCCGGCCTGCCCACGAGGCTCGAGATCGAGGGCGAACCCCGGCCGCTTCCGGCCGCGCTCGAGCTCTCGGCCTACCGCATCGTGCAGGAGGGGCTGACGAACGCGATGAAGCACGCGGGGCCGGCTCACGCGCGCGTGACGCTGCGCTACGGCGAGGACGAGCTGGACGTCGAGATCTCCGACGACGGCGACGCCGCCGCGCGCAACGGCAAGGGCGGCCGGCGCGGACTCGCCGGTGTGGCAGAGCGCGTGTCGGTGTTCGGAGGCCGGCTCGACGCGGGACCGCGACCCGACGGCGGCTGGACGCTGCGCGCCGGCTTCCCGATTCCGCGATGACCAGCGTGGTGATAGCCGACGACCAGGCGGTGGTGCGCGGCGGCCTGCGCATGATCCTCGAGGCACAGCCCGATCTCGAGGTGGTGGGGGAGGCCACCGACGGACTCGAGGCGCTCGACCTGATCCGCAGCCTTGGCCCGGACGTGGCGCTCATGGACATTCGGATGCCGGAGCTCGACGGCATCGAGGCCACCCGTCGCGTGGCGCTCACGGGCGCGCCCACCCGCGTGCTGGTCCTGACGACCTACGGCATGGACGAGTACGTCTACGACGCCCTCAAGGCCGGGGCGGCCGGCTTTCTCGTGAAGACGGAGTCGCCCGAGCGGCTCGTGGAGGCGGTGCGGGTCGTGGCGCGCGGCGAGGCGCTGCTGGCGCCCGAGATCACGCGCCGGCTCGTGGACCGCTTCGTCTCCGGCCTGCGGCCGGGCGCGCAGGCGCCGCCCGAGCTCGAGGAGCTCACCGACCGCGAGCTCGAGGTGCTCAGGCTGATCGCGCGCGGCCTGTCGAACGCCGAGATCGCCAAGCGGCTCGTGGTGAGCGAGGGGACGGTCAAGACGCACGTCGCCCGCGTGCTGGCAAAGCTTGGCCTGCGCGACAGGGTGCAGGCCGTCGTCTACGCGTACGAGTCCGGCCTCGTCGAGCCGGGCGTGGCCTAGGCCGCCACCCGCTCGATCGCGTCGAGCAGCCGCTCCACCGCGGCGTCGTCCGTCGAGGGCGACATCACCACGATCCGCAGGTAGCGGTGCCCGCCCAGCTCGACGGAGCTCAGGTGGAACTCGCCCGAGTCGATCAGCCGCTCGCGGATCTCGAGCTGGAGCCGCGAGTCGGCGCCGTGGCGGAAGCAGAGGATGTTGCTCTCCGGCCGGTAGGGGCACTCGAAGCCGGGCCGCGCGGCGATGATGTCGTGGAAGCGCTGCGCCCGGTCGTAGGTGTCCGCCACGTAGTCGCCGAGGCCGGCCTCGCCGCGCCAGGCCAGGTTGAGGAACAGCTTCACCCCGAGCGGCGCCTTGGTGCACTCGATCGCGCGGTCGATGATGTCCGGGCTCGCGTCGACCTCGTAGAAGAGGTAGCTCGCCTCCTGCTGGAACGCGCCCGGCAGGTCGCGCGCGCGGCGCACCAGCACCGACGCGCAGAGCGCCGACGTGCGCAGCATCTTGTGCGCGTCCCACACCACCGAGTCGGCCTGCTCGATGCCGTCGAGCAGGTGCCGGTGGCGCGGCGAGAGCAGCGCAGACGCGCCGTGCGCGCCGTCCACGTGCAACCACAGGTCGTGCTCGCGGCAGAACGCCGCTATCGCCTCGAGGTCGTCGTAGAGGCCGGTGCCGGTCGCGCAGGCGTCGGCCACCATCGCGATCGGACGGCGCCCGGCGCTGACCGCCCGCTCGAGCGCGTCGCCGAGCTTCTCCGGCCGGATCCGCTCGAGCTCGTCGGTTTCCACCGGGATGAACGCGGCGTGGCCCAGGCCGGCGATCGCCACGCTGCGCGCCACCGAGTAGTGGGCCGACGCCGGCGCCAGCACGGCCAGGTCGTTCGGCACCCCGTCGACCCACGCCGAGGGGACGGCGCGGGCGCGCGCGGCGAGCATCGCGGTGAGGTTGGCCAGCGACCCGCCGTGGGTGAGCACCCCGTCGCTCTCCGGCATCCGCCAGCCCACCTTCTCGAGCATCCAGTCCACCACGGCCCGCTCGATCGCCAGCGCCGCGGCGCCCATCTCCTGGATCGCCATCGGGTTGTTGATGGCGCCGTGCACGAAGTCGGCGAGCGCGCTTGGCATGTCGGGCGCGGGCACCTGGTGAGCCATCGACCCGGGGTGGTGCAGCCGTGTGGTGCGCTCCAGATAGGCGGCGAGGAAGTCGCCGAAGCGGGCCGCATCGAGACCGCCCTCGCGAAGCGTGCGCCGCACGTCCAGCGACTGCTCCACCTCCTCGAGCGGAGCGCGGTTCACCGCCGGCCCTTCGCCGCGCTGGCTGCGCGCCACGTAATCGCTGAGCTGCTCGACCGCCGTGCCGGCCGCTCGCTCGAACTCCTCGAGGTCCCAGATGCCCGGCGTCTCCACCGAGGGGACGTTAGTGGGAGACGGCGGCCGCGCCGCGCTCCGACACCAGATCGCCCGTGTAGAAGCGCTCCAGCGCGAACGGCGCGATCAGGTCGTTGGTGCGGCCGGTGGCCGCCAGCTCGGCCATCGTCAGGCCGACGATCGGCGAGGCCTTGAAGCCGTACGTGCCCCAGCCGGCGTCGACCAGGAAGCCCTCCACCTCGGTCAAACCCATGATCGGCGCGTAGTCGGGCGTCACGTCGCAGAGCCCCGTCCACTGGCGCAGCACGCGCGCCTCGCCGAGCATCGGCAGCAGCTCGCACATGTCGCGCGCCGCATCCTCCACGAAGCGCAGCGTGCCCTTCGTCGAGTAGCCGGAGTAGGGCTCGATCTCGGAGCCGATCACGAGCTCGCCGCGGTCCGACTGGCTCACATACACGTGCAGCGTGCCCGACACGATGATCTTGTCGAGCAGCGGCTTGAGCGGCTCGGTGACGAACGCCTGCAGGATGTGCGTGGTGATCGGCAGCCCCACGCCGGCCAGGTCGCACACGAGCGTGGACCAGCCGGCGACGCACGAGATCACCGTGCCGGTCTTGATGTGCCCGCGGGAGGTCTCGACGCCGGTCACGCGACCGTTGTCGCGGGAGATGCCCCGCACCTCGGTGTAGGGATGGATCTCGACGCCCGCCTTGAGCGCCTCCTTCGCGTAGCCCCACACCACGGCGTCGTGGCGGATGATGCCGCCGGGCGGGTGGTACAGCGCCCCGAGGATCGGGTAGGTCGGTTCCCTCGACACGTCGAGCTGCGGGCACAGCTCGGCGATCTCGTCGGGATAGACCACGCGCGAGTCGACCCCGAGCAGCCGGTTCACCTCCGCACGCTCGACCATCGTCTGCAGCGAGCGGTCGGAGTGCGCGAGCGTGAGGTGCCCGTGCTGCGAGAACAGCATGTTGAAGTTGACGTCCTGCGAGAGCGTCTCGTACATCCGCAGCGACTCGCCGTAGAAGCGGACGCCCTCGGCGGTGCGGTAGTTCGCGCGGATGATCGTGGTGTTGCGGCCCGACGCGCCGGCGCCGATGTAGTCCTTCTCGAGCACCGCGATCTTCTTCGCGCCGAACTCCTTGGCCAGGTAGTAGGCGGTGGCCATGCCGTGCGCCCCGCCGCCGATCACCACGAAGTCGTACGAGTCCTTGAGCTTGCTCGCGTAGAGGTAGCGGTTCCTGCGCAGCAGGCTGATCACGCCGCCACCACCCCGAGCGGCTCGCCGAGGTCGAGCGCGGCCTCCCACAGGTAGGCGCCGTACTCCCAGCCCACGAGGAGGAGCAGCGCGTCGCCTTCGTTCAGCACGATGCCGGCGCACTCGGCCACCGGACCGCACACGGCGGCGCCGGCGGGCAGCGACCGTGGCCGCCCGTCCAGCTCGCTGATGCGCGCGAAGAGATCCAGCCGCGCCGGACCGCCCACGCGCACGGCCGCCCAGCCGCAGGTCAGGTCCACCGCGCCCGGGCCGAGCGCGTCGAGCCGGCCCGGCACTTCCTCGCCGGGGCACAGCACGAGCGCGCGGGTGGGAGTCAGGCGTGCGACCCAGGCCTCGCCGTCGCGCCGGGTGGCGCCCCAGTCCTCCACTCCGACCGCCGCGTCGAGCTCCGGGGAGGAAGCCCGCACCTCGATCTTGCCGAGCTGCGAGGCGTCCGAGATCCACACCGGAGCGTCACCGGCGGGCGGGTAGTCGGGCAGGAGCCAGCCGCCACGCTCGCTCAGCGGCGCGTGGTGCAGCCCCGCCATCGGCGTGCGCAGCGGAACGCCGACGGCGCGCGTGGGCGAGAGGAACCCGATGTCGCTCATGAGCGCAGCCGCTCCCCGTCGGGGTCGTGGAAGGGACGGTGGGTCACGATCGCCGGGATGAACGAGCCGTTCGGCGAGGAGATCGCGAACTCGGTCCCCTCCTCGGAGCGGTTGGCCTTGACCCAGGCGATGCCGATCGCGCGGCCGAGCCGGGGGGAGTAGCGCGAGCTGGTCACG
>DATNBJ010000313.1:0-7872 GCA_035572055.1 Thermoleophilaceae bacterium
GGCGAAGTTCACGTTCGTCTGGCGCGCCTGGATCGTGCCGCTGCCGGACACGGTGGACTGCACCACGCCGCGGCCGGCGGTGACCGTCCGCGACCGCGCCGCGGGAGCGCTCTCCGGCCCCACCACGAGCACCGCCACGACGATCGCGCCCGCGCAGAGAAGGGTCAGGACGACCCAAACCCACCGCGGTGTGCTCGCTGCACGGCGCATCCGCAGAAAGTCCTATGACGCGCACGGAAGAGGCGCGTTAGAACAACTGAAGACTTTCCTGAGAAATGTCAGGCAGCTACGGAGGAGCGCGCATCGCCTGACGAGCGAAAACCGAGCCGGGCAAGGACGCAGGGAGGCCGGCTTGCGAACGCAAGCGGCCGACCGAGGACGCCGGCCGGCGAAGGTTTGCAGCCGTCAGGCGACGCGCGCGAGGCGCACGTGGGCGTGATGCTCGAGCGTCTCGGCAATGGCCCGATCGGCCTGGCGCAGCGCCGGATCGGGCGCCGTCGGAGCCTCGGCCAGGGACCGCGCCAGGGCGGCCACCATGAACTGGTGCGCGTCCGCATCGAGCGGGAACGAGCCCGCCTCGCAGCTTCCGCACACCACCCCGCCGGCGCTCGCGGAGAAGGCGCCCAGCTCCTCCCGCTCGCCGCAGCTCGCGCAGCCCGCGAGCTCCGGCACGAAGCCGGCTGCCAGCAGCAGCTTGAGCCTGAACGCGAGCGCCTGGGCGCGCGTGGCGCTCTCGGGCTGGGTGTCGAGCAGCATCAGCTCGTGGCAGAGCAGGTTGTAGGCGGCGGGGTTCGGCTCCTGGGAGTCGAAGAGGCGCAGCACCGCGTCGCAGGCCTGGGTGGCGCGCTGGAGCGAGTGGTGCCGGTCGCGCAGGGAGGCGTGCGCGTTGACCGTGGACACCGAGGTGACCGTCGCCAGCTCCCCCCTCCCCTCGTGCAGCACGAGGTCGACCCTGAACAGCGGCTCGACCCGGCCGCCGAAGCGCGAGCGCACCCGCCGCACGCCCTTCGCCATCGCGCCTATACGCCCGCGTTCCCGGGAATACAGGTGGAGCACCCGGTCGGCCTCGCCGAACCGGATCGAGCGCAGCACCACGGCTTCAACCTTGAAAAGACCGGACACTTCCTAGACTTTGGCTTCGATGGCGGACGGGAAGAGGGTCGTCCTCTACACCACTGAGCCCTGCGGTTTCTGCAGGCAGGCGAAGGCGCTGCTCCAAGCGCGGGGGATCGTCTACGAGGAGATCAACCTCGCGAAGGACGCGGAGGGCCGCGCCGACCTGGTCGCGATCACCGGCCAGATGACCTTCCCGCAGGTGCTGATCGGCGAGCGTCCTCTCGGCGGCTTCCGCGAGCTGCTCGAGGCCGACCGCGACGGCGTCCTCGAAGACCTCCTGGCGGCCTGAGCATGGCCGTCACCGGCGTACGCGGGCTCAGCATCTCCGAGGCGGCGCGGGCCACGGGCGTGAGCCCCCACACCCTCCGCTACTACGAGCGCGCCGGGCTGATGCTCGACCCGGTGGACCGCGCCGAGTCGACCCATCGCCGCTACTCGGAGCAGGACGTCGACTGGGTGGTCATGCTCACGAAGATGCGCAAGACGGGCATGCCGATCCGCCGTCTGCGTGAGTACGCCGACCTGGTGCGCGCGGGCGACGGGAACGAGGACGAGCGCCTCGCGCTGCTCGAGGAGCATCGTCGCGCAGTCCTCGAGCAGCTCGAGGAGGTCGCCAGCAACCTCGAGGCGATCGACTACAAGATCCGGATCTATCGCGAGCGGCTGAGCTGCTGAACCGGCTTTGGCCGGCGCAGCCGCGGCTTGCGCTGGTCGTGCGGACAGAAGTAGGTGCCGCGCCCGGCAACCCGGATCTTCTCGATCGTCGTGCCGCAGCGGTAGCAGGGCTCGCCGGCCCGTCCGTACACCTTGAAGCGGTCCTGGAAGGAACCGCTCGCGCCGTCCACGTGGCGAAAGTCGTCGATGCTCGCGCCGCGGGCGTCGATGCCCGCGTTCAGCGCTTCGATGACGGCGGAATGAAGTGCCTCGATCTGCTCGCGCCTCAGCGAGCCCACCGGGCGCAGCGGGTGGATCTTGGCCCGCCAGAGCGCCTCGTCGGCGTAGATGTTGCCCACGCCGGCGATCCGCTCCTGTGACAGGAGGAACGCCTTCACTGGCGCCTTGCGACCGGCCGCCAGCGCTCGCAGCGCATCGGCGGTGAACTCCGGGCTCAGCGGCTCCACGCCCAACCGCGAGGAGAAGTACTCCTCGAGCGCGGCATCGCCCAGCAGCACCACGCCGGTGCCGAAGCGCCGTACATCCACAAAGAGCACGTGCCGGCCGGAGTCGAGCACGAGCCGCGCCCGCAGGTGCGGCCGGGTGTCGGCGTCCTCGTCCGGAGGCACCACGAACAGGTTGCCCGTCATGCGCAGGTGCATGAGCAGGTGGACCTCGTCCTCGAGCTCCCAGACCAGGTACTTGCCCCGACGCGACAGCCGCTCCACGCGCCGGCCGCGTACGGCGTCCGAGACCTCGGCCGGCGCGGCCGGCTCGACCCAGCGCGCGTCCAGCACCTCGAGCCGCTCGAGCACGCTTCCCTCCACGGCGGGAGCGAGCTGGCGGCGGATCGTCTCGACCTCTGGCAGTTCAGGCATCGGCTGTCGACATTAGCCTGCCGTCCGTGATCACCATCGAGCGCGAGCCGTTCGACAGCCCCGCGGCCCAGGCGCTGCGCGACGAGCAGCGCGACGAGCTGATCGCACGCTACGGATTCGACTCCGAGCCCGGCGTCAAGCCGACGGCGGCCGACATCCCCGTCTTCCTCGTCGCTCGCAATCACGGCGACCCGATCGGCTGCGGCGCGCTGCGTCCGATCGAGCCCGGGTTGGTGGAGCTCAAGCGCATGTACGTGAAGCCGGCCGAGCGCGGCAACGGCTTCGGCAAGCTGATCCTCGAGGCGCTGGAGGAAGAGGCCCGCGGGCTGGGCGCCGAGCGCGTGGTGCTGGAGACCGGCGTGGCCCAGCCCGAGTCGATCGGGCTCTACCAGCGGGCGGGCTACGAGGAGATCCCCTGCTTCGGCGCCTACGCCGGCGAGCCGCTGTCCCGCTGCTTCGAACGATGCTTGACGAGCCGGTCGCTCTGAGCACCGGTTACCCGGAGCCGGTTTTCCTCCGCAGGCTGGTCACAGCCGACGCCGAGGCGTTCGGCCGCCACGTGGCCGCCGACAGCGACCACCTCGGCGAGCACCTGCCCTGGCCCGCGCTGACGGGCACGACCGAGGGCGCCGCCGAGTGGCTCGGCAGGTACGAGCGCCAGGAGGAGGGCCGCGTGGTGATCGCCGGCGCCTTCGCGGGCGACGAGCTGCTCGGCGGCGCGCTCCTGCTTCGCCACAACGAGGAGTACGCCAGCGTGGAGCTCGGCGTCTGGATCGTGACCAAGGCCGAGGGCAGGGGCGTGGCCAGCGCCGCCTGCAGGGAGCTCATGGCGATCGCACGCAACGACCTCGAGGTGGAGCGCCTCGAGTGGCAGGCCGGCGTGGAGAACGTGCGCTCACGCAGGCTCGCCGAGAAGCTCGGCTTCCACTACGAGGGCACGCTTCGCTCCAACTACGAGCTCCGCGGCGAGCGCCACAGCACCGACATCCTCTCCCTGATCGGCGAGGAGATCGATCAGGCCGTGGCGCGCGGGTGAGCCTTGAAGTAGACGTCCTTCAGCCGCTGGCTCGTCAGGTGCGTGTAGAGCTGGGTGGTCGCCACGTCGGCGTGACCCAGCATCTCCTGCACCGAGCGCAGGTCGCAGCCGCCGGC
The DNA here is from genome assembly GCA_035572055.1 of Thermoleophilaceae bacterium. GTDB lineage: Bacteria > Actinomycetota > Thermoleophilia > Solirubrobacterales > Thermoleophilaceae > JAICJR01. The sequence continues at coordinate 3,801 of DATNBJ010000313.1, forward strand.
CAGGAGGTGCGTGGCGAAGGTGTGCCGCAGCGTGTGCGGGCTCATCCGGTCCTCCAGGCCCGCGCGCATCGCGTGGCGGCGCACGATCTTGTAGAGCCCCTGGCGGGTCAGGGGGCCGCCGCGGAAGTTCACGAACACGTGCGGCTCCGGCCGAGCGCCCACGATGTGCGGCCGCCCGTTGGTCAGGTAGATCTCGAGCGCCTTCACGGCCTGGCGGCCGATTGGCACCACGCGCTCCTTCGAGCCCTTGCCCTTCGCGCGCAGCACCTGCTCCTCCAGGTCGAGATCGGCCAGCTCCAGGCCGATCGTCTCCGACGCTCGCAGCCCGCACGCATACATCGTCTCGAGCAGCGCCCGGTCGCGGAGGCCCGCCGGCTCGGTGCTGTCCGCCTCGGCCAGGAGGCGGTTCACCTCGTCGCGGGTGAGCACGTGCGGCAGGCGGCGCCCGCGCCTGGGCGCGCTCAAAGCCGCGGTCGGATCGTTGTCCAGCATGCCCTCACGCCGAAGATGCCGGTAGAAGGAGCGCAGGCAGGCCGCCTTGCGGTGGATCGTGGCCGTGGAGGCCGCGTGCCCGCCGCCGCCGGGGCTGGCGAGCGCCGAGAGGAAGTCCGCTACGTCCGCGCTGGTGGCCTCGAGAGCTCCCACGTCGCGCTCCAGCAGGAACCGCCCGTACTGGAGCAGGTCCGAGCGGTAGGCCTCGAGCGTGTTGCGCGACAGGCCGCGCTCGAACTCGAGATAGGCGAGGAAATCGAGCATGAGATGCTCGAACGGCTGAAGTTCAGTCGGCTGTTGGATCGTGGCCACGGTTGGGCTTTCGCCCGACCGCGCCGCATCCCTTGACGCTGCAAGACCTCGGTCAGCGGGAAGTGCGTACGACCCTGAACGTCCGGTACGGCGCGTCGTCCGTCGTGTTGCCCACCGAGTCGGTCACGGTGATCTCCATCACGTACCTGCCGGCGCGCAGCTTGTGGTTGTGGAGCGAGCCGCGCCACTTGATGCGCTGGACGCCGTCGGTCTTCAGCCGCTTGACGAACGAGCCCGCCCGGCGGCTGCTGTTCGAGTAGATCTGGAAGACCGCACGACCCGGCTCGCTCGTGGTGAACGTGATCGTGGTGCCCGGGTGCCGGCAGCGGGAGGACTTCGAGAGGCAGATCCTCGTCGGCTTGAACTTCATCTTGTCGAGCACCGGCGCCTCGAAGTCGCCCGGCGACGCTCCCACCACCACCGGCTGTGTGGAGTTGCTCACGTTGCCGGCGCCGTCGCTCACCGCGCCCGGCCGGACGAAGGAGATCGACCCGGCCTCGCCCGGCTTCCAGGGCTCGGAGGAGATCAGGTAGATCCGGGAGCCGCCCGGCACGATGCCGCCCCTCGTGAGCGTCCGGCCCTTGCCCGCCATCGACAGCGAGAAGTCGCTGAGCCCCACCGTGGCCGCCACGAGCGGCTCGCTGGGCGTGACCACCACCTCAGTGGTCGTGAGCGCGCGCGCCGACAGGATGATGGGCGCGGTGATGTCGGCGGGCACGTCCGCGGGCGCCGACCACTCGGAGGTGCCCCCGGCCGTGGTGAGCGTCGCGGAGATCTTGCCGCCGGCCGGCGGATTGGCCGAGAGCGGGAGCGTGAAGCTGCCGCTCGAGACCGTCGCCGAACCGACCCAGTTCGTGGGGCTCGTGCCCAGCGGATCGCCGCCGTAGGCGTCCACCGTCCCGGGCGCGCTGACGGTGCCGCTGAGCGGCAGCGTGCCGTCGGCCTGGCGCTGGCCGACCTTCAGCGACGTGGGCGCGGAGGTGCCGCCGCCCAGCAGGTCGATCGGCTGGGTGACGTCGTAGATCGCGCTCTGGCGGATCGTGGCCGCCACTCCGGCGTTCACGGATATGCCGGGCGCGCCGTGGTTGTTCACGTTCACGCCGCTCATGCTCGAGTTGCCGGTGAAGCGGATCAGCGCGCCGCCGGAGAAGCCGACGGCGGGCCCGACGGTCACGTTCCGCTCGGGATCGGTGATCGTCACCCCGGCGGGGACCGTGAGCGGCGTGGCGAGCAGGATCGGTCCGAGCCCCGGATCGAACGTCACCGTTCCGCCCGTGCCCACCGCGTCGCGGAAGCTGCCGGCGCCTGAGTCGTTCGTGTTGGTGACCTCGACCGCCTGCGCGGCCGCGGGCGCGGCAAAGAGCGCCGCCACTGCGAGCACGGCGACCCTCAAGCGGCGCCGCCTCCGAAGGCCTTGAACCAGAGCAGCCCGACCAGGGTCTTCGAGTCCAGGTTGTCCCGGATCAGGTCATCGAGCTGACCGAGCGGCACCTTCACGATCTCGATGCGCTCGTTCTCGTCGGCCTCGGCGTGCTCGTCGTACAGGTCTGTGGCGAGGTACACGTGAATTTCCTCGTCGGAGAAACCCGGCGAGGAGTAAAAAGTTGTGAGGTGCCGCCAGCTGCGGGCGCCCTTGCCGATCTCCTCGGCGAGCTCGCGCTTGGCGGTGGCCAGAACGTCCTCCGAATCGTCGTCGAGCTTGCCAGCCGGCAGCTCCAGCAGCGCGGGCTCGGCGACGGGCTCGCGCGGCTGCTTCACCAGGTAGAGCACCTCCCCGTCGTGCGCCACGATGCCCACCGCACCGGGGTGGCCCACCACCTCCCGCTCGACCTCCTCGCCGTCCTCCATCCGCCAGCGCTCCACGCGCACGTCGGCGATCCGGCCCTTCCACACCTCGTCCACGCCTATGCGCTCAAAGCCCATGGATCTCCTTTGCGAGGGCCACCCCGCCTGCCAGCGCGGCCCTGAAGAACAGCTCGTCCTCCTCGGCGGATCTGCCCATCGTGCGGTTGGGCAAACCCGAGCCAGAATAGCCAGCCAGGTCCACGTCGTATTCGGCGCTCTCGTGGGGCTCGGGGACGATCGCGAGGTGGCCGGCGCCGCGCGGCACGGGCACCAGCACGGGCGCGAGCAGCAGCTCCAGCACCGAGGCGGTGTGATGGGAGAGGCCGCGGTGGCGCGGGCGCGGATCGCCCTCCGACATGCGCGGAACCAGCAGCGTCCGCGAGCTGAGGGCGAGCGCCGCGTGGGCGGAATCGAGCGCGGCGAGGCCGCCGTGGCCGAGCACCGTGGCGGACCCCAGGATCCCGGGACCCGGACCGGCGATGGCCGCGTCCCAGCCGTCGCCCGTGAACCCCGCGTGCAACGCGCCGGCCACCGTGATCGCGTCCGACTCGCCGCCGAACGCCGGGCCGGCGGTGACGTGTGCCGCGAGCAGGTCGCGCCGGCGCAACTCGCGGACCACATCCGAGAGCTGACCCGGGAGGGCGCCGCCGGCTGTCTGCACGAATCCCACGCGCGCGCCCTCGGCGTGCTGGCTGACGGCCCATGCCACGCAGGGGAGCTGCCCGTGCAGGGCTATCACCGCCACGGGGCCGCCGCCGCGCAGCGGCGCCTTGGCCGGCGCCACCTCCTCGAACGGCTTCACCGGGTGCTGGAGCGGCGTGTAGTTCAGCTTCATCACGTGCACGCCCTCGTCCACCGCCGCGTCGAGCCCGCGCGTCAGGTTCACGTGCACCACGTCGAAGCCGCCGCTGCCGAGGCCGAGGTCGACGGCGGCGCAGTTCACGATCACCTCGTCGCCGCGCTCCACCGGACCGGTGAGGGACGTGTAGGAGATCGCGTGGCGCACTCCGCCGTCGATCTCCACTCGCAGGTGGGTGACCGGACCGGGACGCTCAACCGCCGCAACCCTGCCTCGCCGTAGGACGAGCGGGCTCACGCGCTGAGGGCGACGAGGCCGAGGGCCACGTCCAGCATCGTTTCGAGCGCGTCCACGCTGACGCTCTCGTCCGGCTGGTGGTTTCGCTCGGTGCCGTTCGCCATGTTCAGGCAGGGAATGCCCGCCGCCTGGAAGATGTGGGCGTCGCTGGCACCGCCCGTGCTGATGTAGCGCGGCTCGAAGCCGAGCGCCTCGAGCGCGCCGGCCGCGACCGCCACGGGCTGGGCGCTGCGCTGGAGCCGGTAGCCGCGGAACTGCTGCTGCACGGTGGTCTCGACGTCGCACTCCGCGTCGCTGGCCGCCTCGGTCAGGGAGTCGACCATGGCG
>DATNBJ010000314.1:0-6422 GCA_035572055.1 Thermoleophilaceae bacterium
GCCCGCCGACATGCCGCAGGAGGGAGAGGTCAGGCACCTGCCGGTGCCGGTCTCGATTCCCGAGGCCCGTCCGGTCGAGGTTCAGCCTGCCCCGCTCGTGCGCTCGCGCCTGGCGGACCTGCCGGCGCCGGTCATCGCCGCCGCGGGCGGGTTCGTGGTGGGCGTGGCCACCTGGGTGCTCGTGCGGCTGATCCGCCGCGACCGGCGCACGCCGGTGCCAGTCCGCGGGCGCAAGCGCCGCCAGCAGCGCGGGGTTGAGGTCGCCGCCACGCGCTCGTTCCTCGTCGACGTCCACCTGCTCAAGAGGTAGCGACGCCCGAGGCCGTCGAGCAGGACGTGCGGCCGCTCGGTCCGTACCGGATGCCGATCGCGGGCCGCGACAGCGTCATGCGCCGCCGCGACCGCGCCCTGGTCCGGCTGATGCACCACGGTGACGAGCCGGTCACGGTTGCCGCCTGGGCCGCCGCCGGCTGCGTCCGGATCCGCGCCGAAAGCGGCTCCCGCGAGGCCGCCGCCTACGCGGTCGAGCGCATGCGCTTCGCGCTGGGGGTCGACCACGACCTCGGGGACTTCCACCGCGCGTTCAAGCGCGACCCGCTGCTCGGCCCGGTGATCAGGCGCCGCCCATGGATCCGGCCGCTGCGGCGGCCCGAGCCGTTCGAGGCGCTGGCCTGGGCGATCACCGAGCAGCTCATCGAGGCCGAGCGCGCGGCGCGCATCCAGCGGCGGCTGGTGTTTCGCTACGGCCGCCGCAGCGCCTGCGGCACCCTGCTCGACGCCCCCGCCCCAGCCGCCCTGGCGGACCGGGCGCCGGCCGAGCTCGAGGCCTGCGACCTGGCCGGCAAGCGAGCGATCGCGATGGTCCGCGTGGCACGCGAGGTGGCGTCTGGGCGCGCCGACCTGACGCAGCACGAGCCCAGCTGGAAGCGCCTGCGCACGATCCGTGAGATCGGCAGCTGGACGATCGACAAGCTCGCCTACCACGGCCAGGGCCGCGACGACTGCATCCCGGCCGGCGACCTCGCCTACGTGAAGCTGGTGGGGCGGCTCGCCGGCCTCGGCCGCCGCGCCACCGAGGAGGAGGTCCGCGCGTTCTTCGAGCGCTACGCGCCGTTTCAGGCGTTGGCGGGCACCTATCTGCTGATGGGGCGGTTTCGGCCGGCGTTTAGTCCCTAGTCCCTAGCCCCTAGAGCCGGTTGATGCGGCCGCTCTTTATTGCCACGATCAGTCCGTTCAGCATCCGGCCGAGCTCGTCGGCCTCTTCTGCTGCGCTGGTCGGAGTCGGGAGCTCGCGAGCGGTCGCTCGGGCGAGCCAGTGTTGGACCTCGTGCACCGACGCTCGTGCAATGTGGAGGAACCGCAGCTGATCGGCGGGACTCCAACGCCCCGTCGCCTCGGCGATGTTCGCCGCCACCGAGTCGGCCGCCCGGATCAACTGGATCCCGGCCGACCACCCATCGATTGAATCCCATGCGCGCACGCACCCACGAATGGCATCGGCGAGCTCGGCTGAACGCCGGTAGACGGCGAGGTCCTGAAATGCGCCCACATCGAGCTAAGGGACCAGCAGCCGGATTTCGTCCCACACCTCTAGGGACTAGGGACTAGGGACTAGCCACTATTCACAACCCCTGCCCCGGCAAGAACTCATTGCTGAACGCGCCGATCGCGCTCGCGCCCTTCAGGATCCCGTTGTCGTGCATCCAGGCGGCGAACGCGTTCCATTCGGCCGGGTCCTGCCAGCCGTAGGGCTTGCCGGCGGGCGCGAGGAAGTCGGGCATCGTGACCTTCACCGACTCCGTTTGGAGACGCGGGTCGAGGTCCGGGTTCGACTTGAGCAGTCCCTCAATCCCCTTCACCGGGTCGGCCTCGAGGTAGCGCACACCGCGTGACAGCGCACCGATGAAGCGGCGGATCTTCACTCCGTTCTGTTCGAGTCCGTCCGAGTTGGCCACGAGCACGAGCTCGTTGTAGGGCGGCACGCCAAGCTGGTCGAGCCGCAGCACGTGCGGATGGCGCTTGGCCAGCGAGAGCTGGACGCCCTCGTAGTTCCAGTAGCCGCCGAGGATCGCGTCCACCTTGTGGCTCGCCAGCGACGAGACCAGGTTGAAGCCCACGTTCTTCTCCTGCACCGACTCCGGGTTCACGTGGGCGTGCTCGAGGATCGTCTTCAGATAGGCGCTCTGGTAGTCGACCCCGGCGGTGCCGACCTTCTTGCCCGCGAGCTGCGACGGCCGCGTGATCGCCGGCTTGTCGAGCGAGATGATCGAGGTCAGCGGCTTCTGCACCAGCGCGCCCACGGCGATCACGTGCAGCCCTTGGTCGCGCGCCCGCAGCAGCTCGGGCTCGTAGGAGATCGCGAGATCCACCCGGCCGGCCGCCACCTCCTTGATCGGCAGCGATGGATCGTTCGGCGTGCGGATCTTCAGGTCGAGCCCTGCCTGGTCGAAGTAGCCGGCCTGCTTGGCGGCGTAGATCGCCGCGTGATCGGCGTTGGGGAAGAAGTCGAGCATCAGCTGGAACTGGCTCGCGTTCCCGGGCTTCAGGGTCTGCTTCTTCTCGCCGCAGCCGGCGGCCAGGAGGACGGCTGCGATCAGCACGGCGAATGCCGCGAGCAGGCGTTTGCTCACGCGGTCTCCTTCCGGTTCCAGGGCACGGCGACTCGCTCCGCCAGGGTCACGAGGGCGAACAGCGCCAGCGCCATCAGCGTAAGGATCACGACGCCCGCGTACACCCGCGGGGTCTCGAGTTGGTTGTTGCCCAGGAGCACGAGGCGGCCGAGCCCCTTGTCGGCGCCTGCCCACTCGCCGAACACGGCGCCGATCACCGACACGGTCGCGGCCACCCGCAGGCCGCTGAACAGGAAGGGGAGCGCGGCCGGCAGCTCGACCTTCACCAGGGTCGCGACGCGGGAGGCGCGCAGCGAGCGCATCAGCTTCAGCAATTCGGGGTCCACGCTGCGTAGTCCATCGAGGACGTTCACCGTTATCGGGAAGAAGCAGATCAGCGCCACGATGGCCAGCTTCGGCCCGATGCCGTAGTCGAACGCGAGCACGAACAGCGGCGCCAGCACCACGATCGGAATCGCCTGCGAGGCGACGAGCAGGGGGTAGGCGGCGTCTCTCAGCGGCCGGTACAGGTGCATGAGGATCGCGCTGCCGGCGCCGGCCACCACGGCGATCCCGAGGCCCAGCAGCACCTCCTCGAGCGTCACCCACATGTTCGAGATGAGCAGCGCGCGGTCCACCTTCAGCGAGTGCCAGGTCTCGAGCGGTGAGGCCAGCGTGAGGTTGTCCACGCCGTGGATCGACGCGACGGCCTGCCAGATCAGCACGAAAACCGCGAGCAGCACGAATGCGGACATCCAGCGCCTCATCCCTCGAGCGCCTCCAGCGCGCGCTGCTTGAGCCCGGCGAAGACCGGGTCGGTGACGGTGTCGCGGCGGTTGCGCGGGCGCGCGAACGGCACGTTCAGCTCCTCCACCACGCGGCCCGGCCGCGGCGACAGCACCGCCACGCGGTCGGCCAGGAACAGCGCCTCCTCGGTGTCGTGGGTCACGAGCACCACGGTGCGCGGCTCGCTGGCCAGCGCCTCGGCCAGCCACTCCTGCATCTGGCCACGGGTGATGGAGTCGAGACTTGCGAAGGGCTCGTCGAGCAGCAGCACCGGGCGCCCCGCCAGGAGCGTGCGCAGGAACGCCACCCGCTGGCGCATGCCGCCGGACAGCTCGTTCGGATAGGAGCGCTCGAACTCGGCCAGGCCGAAGCGCTCGAAGAGCGGCGCGGCCTGGCGCCGTGCCTCCGCCTTCGACACACCGCGCCGGCACTCGAGCGCCAGGGCTGCATTGGCGAGCGCGTCGCGCCACGGCAGCAGCAGATCGCGCTGCGGCATGTAGGCGCAGACGTCGAGCCGCTGCTTCGCCTCGTGCCCACCGGCGGCGGTCACGCTGCCGCCATCCGGCTCCTGGAGCCCCGCGATCAGCTCGAGCAGCGTGGACTTGCCGCATCCGGACGGGCCCACCACGGCCAGGACCTCGCGCTCCCGAATCTGAAGGTCGACGCCCTCGAGCGCCGGCACCACGCCGCGACGGGTCCGGTAGGCACGCCGCAAGCCCGCGACCGTCACTGCCGTCTTCGCCAAAGAGAGAGGCTCCTGGGCGGGAGCCTCGATCCGGGTCTGCATCGCTCCCTCCGCGGGCATTACCCCACAGGTTCGAAGGGTCAGCGCCGGGTGATCAAACTCGAGAGCGCTATCTCAGCCCGCCGGCCCGCGAGCCCCCCTGTTGTAACGACCCCGGAGTGTACCGGCGCTAAAGCTGCGACCGCTTCGCGGTCCAGTGCACGGGCTGCTGCCCGGTGACGCAGGTGTCGACCCACGCCCCGGCGGAGTCGGTGATCTTGATCGTCGCCTCGAACGTGCCCGTCGCATGGCCGTTCACGCCGACGCGGGCGCCGAACTTCACGTCCGCGTGGCGCTTGTAGCCGGTCACGGGGTCGATGTCGAGGTCGTAGCCGCCGGAGCCGGTGAAGAGATAGCTGCGGCTGACGTGTGCGGTCCGGAGCTTGGTGGCGGACACGCCGTCGAGGATCGGGTTGGCCGGGTCCTTCCCGCAGGTGGCCTCGTACTCGATCTGGAACTCACTGACCCTGCGCATGCCTTTGGCCATGATGAACGCGACCTGGCCGCAGCGGCCGGCGCTGGGCGGACACTGGCGCGTGTTGCCGTCGAACCTCACGGCGCCCGACGTGTGGGCGCCGCGGTCGGAGGCCTGGGCGGGGGCCGCAAGGGCGGCGGTGGTTGCAAGAAGGGCTATGAGCACGGCGACGGTCGTGCGGAGTGGCTTGAGCACTTGCGAGACCTCCGTGTCTCTATAGAAAGAGTTCTGCGGCGGGACGGGCTAAGTGCGACGAGCCTATGTCAGGTTTACGTAATCCGCAAGCAGTTTCATGCGGAGGTCGGACGCTGATTTGTGAGGGCGTTCACGAAGCTTTCGAGCTGCTTCGTGGTCCAGCATTCGAACACGCCGTCGCAGTATGGCTCGTAGGCGGACATGACCGAGTCGCCGTAGTTCCAATAGAGCCGCGGCTCGGGATTCATCCAGAACGTTCGGCCCGCTCTCTGCGACACCGCGCCGAACGCCGCGGCGTGCGGCTCGCGGCCGTTGGTGCGCGCGTCGCCGAGCACGATCACGGTGGAGCGCGGGTCGAGGTCGTCCACCACCTGGTCGAGGAACTCGAGCCACACGCGGCCGTAGTCGGTGTAGCCGGAGACGTCGGCCACGCCGGCGTCGCTGGCGATCGCGCGCGACACCGCCTGGAACGAGCGCTCACGCTCGAACACGTCGGTGACCTCGGAGATCCGCTCGACGAACACGAACGAGCGCAGCTTGCGGAACGAGTCGTGCAGCGCATGGAGCACCGACAGGAAGAAGACGCTGGCGCTCGTCACGCTGGTGGACACGTCGCAGAGGACGTACAGCTCGGGGCGCCGCGGCCGCTTCGCCCGGTACTTGAGCCGCAGCGGCACGCCGCCGGTCTCGAGCGAGGCGCGCATCGTGCGGCGCACGTCCACCACCTGCGAGCGGCGGCGGCCGCGCTGCTCGTGGCCCTGGGTGGCGAGGCGGCGCTTGAGCTGGGCCACCACGCGGTGCACGGCGGCCAGGTCCTGAAGCGGGTTGCTCGGCAGCGCGCGGTCGAACTCCTGGAGCGGCTTCGAGGGCGGCAGCGACTGGGTGCGCTCGATCAGCGCCCGCTCGAGCTCTCTGCGCAGCAGCCGCTCGAACTCCCGGAGGTTCTCCTGCGGGACGGTGTCCGGATCGGGCAGCTCGCGGCCGGTCTCCGCCCTCAGCCCGAGCGTCCGGCGGATGCGCTGCACGTCCACGCCGATCACGCCCGAGCCCTCGCCCTGGCGGCCGAACGCGGAGATGGCCAGGCGGGCGAGGTCGCGCATCTCGCCGTCGTTGCCGGCGCGGATGGCCTCGCGGATGCGCTCGCGCAGGTCGTCGAGGTCCATGCGCTCGCCGCCCTCGAAGCGCTGCTCGCCGAGGCCGCGCTGCACGGCCTCTCGCTCCACCGCGCGGAAGAAGAAGCGGTCGAAGAGGAGCTCGAACACGCGCCGGTCCTCCTGCGACTTCGCGAGCGTGGCCGCCAGCGCCTCGCGGAAGTCCTCCTGCTCGGTCCAGCTCAGCTCGTGCAGCGCGTGGAAGGCGTCGAGCAGCTCGGAGGTGCCCACCGCCATGCCCTCCCGGCGCAGCTCGTCCGCGAACTCGAGCAGCCGCGCCGCGAAACCGGGCGGGCCGGCCTCGGGGAGTCCGCCGTAGAGCGCCGGATTACCCGGCCTGCTGGCGCCCGATGAGGCCATCCTGAAGCTTCACCCCCACGCGCTCGGCCACGACGTCGAGGTCGGTGCGGTGCTTCACGATG
>DATNBJ010000315.1:0-8808 GCA_035572055.1 Thermoleophilaceae bacterium
CCCACGATCCAGCCAACTTCCCTCGCGCCCCAGGCCCACCTAGCTACGGAGCGCATCTATCGGCACGACAACGCGGCCTCAGCCGAAGCGACGCCCCCGGCATCCCTTGGCGTCGGTACACCGGCAGGCTCCGCCGTCGCCCCAATGTCTCCCGCGGGCGGCGGCGGAGCCATGGCCGCGCTGGTGTTCTCCGCCCTGGCCCTGCTGGCCATGGGCTCGACCATGTTGAGCGGAAGGACCGCGCCGGCCCGCTCGTTCATCCTGGTCTCGCGCGAAGAGCGCCCTGGATAGCCCGAATCCAGGGTCGTGCGCTGGGGGCCCTCCAATGCCCGGCGCGGCGAATCGCCCGTATTTAGGAGTGTCGAATGCTTTCCCGTATATGCGCTCGGCGCATGGTGGGACCGTTCGCCGCCGCAGCGCTACTGGTCGCAATGCTCGTCATGGCACCCAGGGCGTTGGCGGAGGCACCGCCGGCTCAGGCGAGCTGGCATGGGCGGCCCATCGTGCACCCGCGCGAACCAAGCGGGCCCCGCGCGACGCTTCCGCCGATCAGCTCGATCGACGGTTGGTCAGCCGGTCCAGCCCGCAGCGGACTGGGCTTCGTCCACCCAGGTGGATCGAAGCGAGTCCGGGAGGTCCAGCAACTGCTCGTTCGCATCGGCTACAGGCCGGGACGGATCGACGGACGCTTCGGGCCTCGCACACGGGCCGCCGTGATGGCGTTCCAGTACAAGCACGGGTTCGCCCGATCAGGTGTGGTTGGAAGCCGCACACTGAGGGCTCTGAGGATCCGATCCGGTTGGTACCGCGTCGGTGAGGCCCAGCGAACGCTGAACGTGCTCGGCTATAGAGCCGGACCCGTGGACGGCCTGTTCGGTCCGCGCACGGAGGCGGCCACGCTGCGCTTCCAGCACGGGCACGGACTGCCGGCCAGCGGCGTCCTCGACCCGCGGACGCTGCGGGTCCTGCTGCCCGTGCAAGCCCCAGCCGGGCGACCGAGTGGCGTGAAGCGCGCACCGGTACCGGCTCTATCGCCGGCCCAGGCGCGTCCGAAGGAGACGCCGTCGTTGCCGACGCTGCCGCTGTTGATCGCCCTCGCCGTGCTGGGGGTCGCGGTCACAACGGCCAGCTACGTGGTCACGGGCCGCCGGCTGAGGGAGCAACGATGATCAGCGTGTCCGCCGGCGTGCTGGGGATGCCCCGCCGGCCCGCAACCGCACGAATGAGCGTGGTGATCGCGGACGCCGATCCGTTCTCCCGCCGGACCGTCAGGGACGTCCTCCAGTCGGCAGAGGACATCGTGGTGGCGGCCGATGCGGCGCACACCCGCGAGGCCCTCGAGCTCGCGGCCTACTTCCAGCCCGACGTGCTGCTCGCGGAGACCAACATCCCCGCGGGGGGCGGCGTCGAGCTGGTGCGAGAGCTGTCACGGGCGGCTCCCGAGCCGCGGGTGGCGCTGCTGGCGACGCGGTACGACGAGGACGAGGCGCTGCGCGCCCTCAGAGCCGGAGCGATGGGCTACGTGCCCAAGGAGATCGATCCGAGCGAGCTGAGGGACGTGGTGCGGCGCCTGGCCCGCGGTGAGGCGGTCATGCCGCCCCCGCTGGCGGCGCGGGTGCTCGACTGCCTGCGCGAGGTGCCCGACACGGGTTGGCGTCCGGTGAGGAGCTGCCTGACCTCGCGCGAGTGGGAGATCGTCGATTTGCTGGGCGAGGGAGCGTCCACGCGGACGATGGCCGACCGCCTCGTGCTCTCGCCGGCGACGGTGTACAGCCACGTGAAGAGCGTGCTCCGCAAGCTCGACGTGCACTCGCGACTGGATGCGGTGAGTGCGGCGGAGCGGCTGCGTCGCCAGGAGGCATCGCCCCTGAACTGATCGACTAAGCCAGCCGCCGGCCGACCAGCGATGCGTGGTCGCCCACGGCCTTCGCGAACGCGCCGAAGTCGCTCGCGTAGAGCTGCTGTGGACCGTCGCACAGCGCGGAGTCGGGATCCATCGCCACCTCGACGATGATCCCGTCCGCGCCCACGGCGGCCGCCGCGCGCGAGAGGGGCTCCACCAGGCGCCGGTCGCCCGACGCGTGCGACGGGTCCACGATCACCGGCAGGTGCGTGTGCAGCTTCAGGTACGGCACCGCGCCGAGGTCGAGCGTGAAGCGCGTGGCGGTCTCGAAGGTGCGGATCCCGCGCTCGCAGAGGATCACGTTCTCGTTGCCCTCCTTGAGGACGTAGTCGGCCGCCATCAGCAGCTCGTCGACGGTCGAGGAGAGCCCGCGCTTCAGCAGCACCGGCTTGCCGAGCTTCCCCACCACCTCGAGCAGCCCGTAGTTCTGCATGTTGCGCGCGCCCACCTGGATCACGTCGATCGCCTCCGCCATCGCGTCGGCGTGCGTGGGATCGGTGAGCTCGCTGACCACCGGCAGGCCGGTCTCCTCGCGGGCCTCGCGCAGGACCTCCAGCGCCGGCTCGCCGAGCCCCTGAAACGAGAACGGCGACGTGCGCGGCTTGAACGCGCCGCCACGCAGCATCGACGCGCCCGCCCGCTGAACCGCGCGGGCCACCTCCATGGTCTGCTCGCGCGACTCGACCGTGCACGGGCCGGCGATCAGGCAGAACGTCTCCTGCGCGCCGACGCGCCGCCCGTCGACCTTCACCACCGTGGGCTCGTGGTGGCTCAGCTCGCTCGAGGCCAGCTTGTAGGGCCGGCTGATCGGGATCACCTGGTCCACTCCCGCCATGCCCTCGAGCGCGAGCGCGCGCACGCCTTCCGGATCCCCGATGGCGCCGATCGCGGTGGTCAGCTCGCCGGGCATCACCTTCGCGTGCACGCCGACGGCCTCGAGCCGCTTGACGACCGCGTCGATCTCTGCCTGACCGGCCTGGGGTGTCATGACGACCATCACCGCAAGCGCATTATGCGCGAGAGTTGACAGTTCACAGTTGACAGTTCCCTTGGGCCAACGGAACTGCCAACTGGCAGCTGTCAACCGGCCCGAGACGTGCGCCGGGCGACCGACACGCTGTACGCCGGCGGCCGCGCATGGAGGATCGGGTCCTCCGAGAGCTCGATCCCATCGGGCACGCGCGAGGGGTCGAACACGAGCACGTCGCCGTCGCGCTCGCGTGTCTGGCACAGGCCGGTGACCTCGAGCCGTCCGGCGCGGATCTCCTCGCGCTCGCCCTCCGGCCAGGCGACGGTGGGGTCGTTCACGTCGTCGCCCGGGTCGGCCAGTCGCAGCACCAGGTGGAAGACCACGGGCTGCCGCGCGAGCCGTTCATCCATCTCCTCGCTCAGGTAGTCCGGCGAGCGCGCCAGCGCCTCGGCGTCGTCCAGCTCCGCCTCGCCCGCCTCCGGCTGCCAGCGGTAGCGCACGAAACGGCGCGTCCTCGCCGAGTCGGCGAACGCGAAGGCGTGCAGCGAGTTGTAGGCGCACTGGGCGTAGCTCGCCGGCGGGCCCGTGCCGATGGCGGCCTGGACGGCGGGCAGCGCCTCCGGGTGCGCCGCCAGATAGGCGCCCACCTTCTCCAGGTCCACCTCGCCGGTGTCGGGGTCGGGTCGGCGTAGGCGGGTGAACTCGAGCAGGTCCTCCGGGATCCGCGCGAAGAAGCTCGGCAGCGTGATGCACACGATGTCGGTCCTCGATCCGTCCGGGAGGTAGAGCTTCACGGCCATGCCGCGGCCGTCGCGATGGCCGTCGTGCGTGGTCGGGTTCCCGTTGCCGTTGGAGAAGCGGACGGTGGCGTCCAGCGGATCGCCCTGCATGTGCAGCGCCCGGGTGAGCGCGGCGGCCTCCGGTGTGGCCGTGAAGGTGGCGTCGCACACGATTCCCTTGGCGTGCGCGGCGCGGGCGCCTCGGTGTGGGCCTCCCGACGCCGCGTTGAACGCCTCGATCAGGTCCTCGGCGAGACCCACTACCCGTCTCCGAGCAGGGCGGCGCCGGCGTTGCGGTCGCCGCGGTCGAGCCACGAGTCCAGCAGCGGATCGCCCTGCTCGAGCACGCGCGCGATCAACTCGATCGCCTCGGCGCGCAGCGCGCGCTTCGTGTCCCAGTAGGCCTTCGCGGGCAGCTTCGCCATCTCCGCCGCCACCACGAGTGCCCGCTCGAGCACGTCCTCCGGGGCGGCCAGCTCGTCCACCAGCCCGAGCGCCAGCGCCTCCTCGGGGTCCACGAGGTGCGCACGCAACGCCAGCACGCGCGCCGCCCGCGGCGACAGCTCCGCCCGCGCGATCGCCAGCGGCACGGCCGGGTAGGGCACGCCCGCCCGCAGCTCGGTGAGCCCGAGCTTGCCCTGGGTGCAGCCCACGCGATAGTCGCCGCAGAGGGCGAGGATCATGCCGCCGGCGATCGCGTGGCCGTTCACGGCGCACACCACCGGGTGCGGGAACGAGTACCAGGCGGCCATCAGACGGTTCACGCCGTCGACCATCGTGCGCCGGCCGTCGGCGTCGAGGACGGGCACCAGCTTGAGGTCGACGCCCGCGGAGAAGAACCCCTCACGGCCGGTGAGCACAACGGCACCGGGGCCGGATGCGCTCAACTCCTCCGCGGCCGCGCGCGCCTCGTTGAGCAGCTCCAGATCGAGCGCGTTGGCCGGCGGCCGGTCCACCCGAACCAGCGCGACATCGCCGTGCTCCTCCACACGAACGTGGGTCACGGCGCGAACCTTAACTACGGAATCATGTCGTTCGGCAGCCGCTTGCCGTAAGCGGTCGCCGCGAGCGCCAGCTCGGACTGCTCGATCACGTCCACGCCGAGGTGATCGGCGATCTCACGCACGCGCAGCTCGTGGTCGCGCCCGAGGTCCTTCAGGTAGGCGAGAGCGCCGATGCGCGCGTGCTCCGCGCGCATCCCGTCGCGATGCACCTCGATCTTCCCCCACAGGGCCACGATCCCCGTGATGCGATCCACGTACGGCACGGGGCCGCGCGACGGCGGCCGGTGGTAGGCGTAGATGCCGCACTTGCACGCGGGGTGCGGTGCCGCGTGCGGGACGTCCAGCCAGCCCTTCCCGAACAGCAGCGTGCGGTTGGCCGGGAAGCACTCGGCCTTCACCTCGGCCTGCTCCCAGCGCAGCGGGATGAACGGAGAGGTGAGCCGGTTTCGCTTCAGCGTCCACTTCCGGAAGCCGACCACGGCCTCGATCAGATCCGGAGCGGCCGCCGTCACGCCGGCACCTTCTCGGGCTCCTTCTCCGGCTCGGGCGCCCGCGCGGGCTCAGGCTCGGGCTCGGGGACCGGCAGCGGCTCCCGGCGCGGAACCTCGATCGGCTCGACGGTGATCTCTCTTGCGGGACCTGGCAGCGTCGCCGCCGGGCCCGTGCCCAGCAGTCGCATGTCCATAGGTTAGGCCCTAAACCGGCGCTTCCAGCGAACTCAACACGGCAGCCAGTACCCGATCCGGGCCAAAGCGCACCAGATCGTCGGCCACCAGGCCGGTCTCCGCCTCGGCCTCCTCCACGGCTCGCCGGGCGGCCTCATCGTCGAGGCCGGCGGTGTTGAGAGCGATCGCCGCAACGCGCGTCGGGCGCAGCGGCCGGCTGATCGACTCGTAGGCGGAGACGAGCTCGCCGAGTGGCGGGATGGCCACGTCGTAACCGGCGAGATGCGTCGCGCCGGCCTTGTGCGCGAGCACGAGCGCGTCGGCGAGCGAGCCGTGGAGCAGCCCCAGCGTGACCGCCGAATACGCCGGGTGGTAGAGGCAGCCCTGCCCCTCCACGAACAGGAGGTCGCCGCGCTCGCCGCCCTCGATCACCAGCCGCTCGGCCGCGCCCGAGACGTAGTCCGACAGCACGTGGTCCACCGCTATCCCCCAGCCCGCGATCGCGATCCCGGTCTGGCCCGTGGGCACGTAGACCGAGCTCAGACCGTGCCGGCGCGCGACCATGTCGAGCTCGAGCGTGACCGCCTTCTTGCCGATGGCCACGTCCGAGCCGACGCTGTGCACCACCTTCAGCCCCGGGCGGCGCGAGATCCCGCTCGGCACACCGAGGTCGGCCGGCGCGACGCGCAGGTCGCGCAGGGTCACGCCCTTCGCCTCCGCGGCGGCGCTGAACTCCGGGTCCTCGGCCATGATCGTGTGCAGGCCCGCCTCCACGTCCAGCCCGCGGTCGATCGCCTCGAGCACGCGCGCTCGCCAGGCCGAGTCGAGCTTGCCGCCGGTCGGCGCGATGCCGATCAGCATCGTGTTGGCGCCGCGCTCCACGGCCTCCTCGAGCGTGGCCACGATCGGCACCGGCCGCTCGCAGAACGGCACCACCTCGGACGCGGTGCGGCCCGCCTGGGTCGAGTCCACCACCGCCACCACCTCGCGCGTGCCGTAGCGGATCACACCGTGCGCGGTCTTCGCGTGGTGGTCGTCGAACAGCCCCTCGGTGAGGATCGCCAGCCGCGGCTCGCTCATGCCGGCGTCACGCCCAGCCCCGGCTCGGCCGAGGCCACCACGCCGCCGTCGCGAAAGCCCAGCCCGCTGAACGGCGCGTCCGAGATCAGCAGGTGACCGTCGAGGTCCACGTGGTCCACGAGCGAGGCGATCTGCGCCGACTGCGAGATGCCGAGCTCCGACTCGATCATGCAGCCGATCATCACCTGGAGATCGAGGGCCCGGGCGGCATGGATCATCCGCAGCCCCTCGCGGATCCCGCCCGACTTCGCCAGCTTGATGTTGATGCCGTCCGCGATCCCGGCGGCGCGCCCGACGTCCGCCAGGCCGCGGACGCTCTCGTCGAGGATCACGGGGATGCGCTCGGGCAGCTCGCGCAGCGCCCGGTAGCTGTCCACGTCGGCCACCGGGAACGGCTGCTCCACGAACTCCACCTCGAGCTCGCGCAGCCGGGGCATAAGCTCGCGCGCGATCTCCAGCGTCCAGCCCTCGTTGCCGTCGATCCGGATCCGCGCGTCGCTGTTCTCACGCACGGCCTCGAGCCGCGCCAGGTCATCCGGGCCGCCCACCTTGACCTTGAGGAACCGGTAGCCCTCGGCGCGCCGCGTGCGGTCCACGGTGCCGGGCACCGAGTCGATGCCGATCGTGTACGAGGTGGCCGGGCTCGTGGGCGCCAGGCCGAGGATGCGCCACACCGGCTGGCCGAGCCGCTTGCCCACCCAGTCGTGCAGCGCGCCGTCGAGCGCCTGCTTCGCGCCCTGCTCGCCCGGGCGCAGCGCCAAGCGCTGGTCGACGTACTCGAGCGCGAAGGGATCGCCGCCGATCAGCGCGGGCGCCTCCTCCTCCAGGAACCCGAGCAGCGACTCCGGCGTCTCGCCCCAGTAGTCCACCGGCGCGCCCTCGCCGTAACCCACCAGCCCGTCGTGCTCGAGCTCCACGTGCACGACCTCCTCCACGTCGCGCGACTGCCGCGCGATCGTGAATGTCTCGGCCAGGGTCAGGGAAACCTTGCGGGCACGAAGCTTCATCTGAGCGCGGACGCTATACCGGACACGTGATGGTGCGAGCGCGCGGGCCCGGCCGGGTCAATCTGATCGGCGAGCACACCGACTACAACGACGGCCTCTGCCTGCCGTTCGCCATCGCCCGTGGCGTGACCGTCGGCGCCGAGCGGATCGACGGCGACGAGGTGATCGCGCAGGCGAAGGACCTCGGCGAGGAGGACCGCTTCCCGCTGGCGGAGCCACCGAAGGCCGAGGGCTGGCGCGCCTTCGTCCGCGGCACCGTGGCGGAGCTGCGCGCCGCGGGCCACGCCGTGCCGGCGGCGCGGCTCGAGATCGAAGGCGACCTCCCGCGCGGCGCGGGCCTCTCCTCCTCCGCCGCACTGGAGAGCGCCCTCTGCCTGGCGCTGCTCGCACTGGCCGAGGAGGAGCCCGACCGGCTCGAGCTGGTGCGGCTCGGCGCGCGGGTCGAGAACGAGTGGGTGGGCGCCCAGACCGGCCTGCTCGACCACCTGGCGGTGCACTTCGGTCGCGATGGGTCGGCGCTGCGGATCGACATCGCCGCCCTCGAGCTCGAGGAGGTGCCGCTCGACCTCGGCGACTGGACGCTGGCCGTGCTCGACTCGAACAGCCCGCACGACAACGCCGCCTCGGGGTACAACCAGCGCCGCGAGGAATGCGCTCAGGCGGCGGCGCAGCTCGGCGTCGAATCGCTCCGCCAGGCCACGCTGGAGGACGTGCCGCGCCTGCCCGATCCGCTCGACCGCCGCGTGCGGCACGTGATCGAAGAGAACGACCGGGTGGACCGCACGGTGATCGCGCTCGCGCACGAGGACCTGCGCGAGGTCGGCGCGCTGTTGGACGCCTCGCACGCGAGCCTGCGCGATCTCTACGAGGTCTCCACCCCGGAGCTGGAGGAGACCGTCAAGGCGATGAAGGACGCGGGCGCCGCCGGCGCGCGTGTGATGGGCGGCGGCTTCGGCGGCTCGGTGCTGGCCCTGTTCCCGCCCGGCGCCGACCCGCCCGTCGGCTCGCTCGGCGTCGTGCCGGGACCCGCGGCGCGGCTCCTCTGAGTGCGCACGGATGCAGGGACAACATGCCGACCGGCCGGCCGCTCGGGCTCTCATGCGCCCAACCGGAGTGGGGTTAACCGCACCTGCATTCGGCGGCGGGCCGCACTTTGAAACGCCAGCCAGCCGCCTAGGAGCGAGGCCTCGCAGTTGCGAATCTTCTCGCCATGCTCGATCGCCAGACGCGAACCTGTAGGACGAAGGCCCCCAGGGTTGGACCCTCGCGTCTTTGTGGCCTGGCTTTGCGCTTCACTCCGTAGGCGCCCTCAAAACGACTGACTCTTTCCGGCTCCCGCTTCCCCCCAAGCGGGAGCCGGGCCCCATTTCGGAAACAATGCGCCGCCTATGCGCTGCCTG
>DATNBJ010000316.1:0-2639 GCA_035572055.1 Thermoleophilaceae bacterium
CGTGGGTGGCTGGGCGCGGCTCGACGGGATGAGCGTGATGGTGATCGGGCACCAGAAGGGCCGCGATACCAAGGAGAACCTGTACCGCAACTTCGGGATGGCCCACCCCGAGGGCTACCGCAAGGCGCTCCGCCTCATGCATCTGGCCGAGCAGTTCCGCGCCCCCGTCATCACACTGGTGGACACGCCGGGCGCCTACCCCGGGCTCGGCGCCGAAGAGCGAGGCCAGGCCGAGGCGATCGCGCGCAATCTCGTGGAGATGGCGACCCTGCGCACGCCGATCATCACCGCCGTGATCGGTGAGGGCGGATCAGGCGGCGCGCTCGCCGTCGGGCTCGCCGACCGCGTGCTGATGCTCGAGAATTCGGTGTACTCCGTCATCTCCCCCGAAGGCTGCGCCGCCATCCTCTGGAAGGATGCCAGCCAGCGGGAGCGCGCCGCCGAAGCGCTGAAGATCACCGCTGAGGACCTGCTGGAGCTCGGGGTCATCGACGAGATCATCGGCGAGCCGCCGGGCGGGGCGCACGCCGACCCTGAAGCGGCGGCGGCGGCGCTGGGCGACACGCTGCGACGCCACGTGCGGCAGCTGCGCAAGGTCAGGATCGAGAAACTCCTCAAACGCCGGGAGGAGAAGTACCTTTCGATGGGTGCGTTGAGCGAGAAGTGAGTTGACCGACGTCATCGAGGTCCGGTTCAAAGGGAACCGGAAAGAATTTTTCTCCTGGCCGTCCGCCGAGCCGCTCGCCCTGCACGATTGCGTGATCGTGGAGGTGGACCGGGGGCAGGATCTCGGCCGCGTGTCGGCTGTGGGCCCGGTCGCCGCGAAGAAGTGTGCGAGCGGGTGTCACGGCTGCTCGCTCGCCGGGAACAGCGGTACCGAGCCCCTAGCCCCTAGCCCCCAGTCCCCCGAACGCCGCATCCTCCGCCGCGCCACTGCCGAGGACGCCCTCGTCGCCGAGCAGCTGCACCGCGAGGAAGAGGACGTCCGGCGCCGGGTGATGGAGCAGGCCCACAGTCACACCCTCCCCATGAAAGTCTCGGACGCCGAGTGGCAGTGGGACAGGAAGAAGCTGACCGTGTACTTCACGGCCGAGCAGCGGGTGGACTTCCGTGCGCTGGTGCGCGACCTCGCGAGCCTGTTCCACACGCGGATCGAGCTGCGCCAGATCGGCGCGCGCGACGAGGCGAAGCGGCTCGACGGCGTGGGCCGCTGCGGCCGCCAGTACTGCTGCTCGAGCTGGCTGCCGGAGCTGCGGCCGGTGAGCCTGGCGCTCGCCAAGGATCAACACCTGTCGCTCAACCCCTCGCAGATCTCGGGCGGGTGCGGGCGGCTGCTGTGCTGCCTCCGCTACGAGCACGATTTCTACGTGCAGACGCGCAAGCGGTTCCCCAAAGAGGGGCGAGTCCTGCGCACCGCCGTGGGGGCCGAGCGCGTGCTGGCGGTGGATGTGTTCCGCGAAACCGTCACGCTCCGGACCGACGGAGGGGACACGCGCGTGGTGTCGCTCGAGAAGCTGAAGGGCGAAGTCTCCGGAGCGGATGCCTAAGTTCTTCCTGACGACCGCAATCGACTACTCGAACGGCGAGCCGCACCTGGGGCACGCGCTCGAGAAGATCGGCGCCGACTGCATCGCGCGCTATCACCGGCTGCGCGGGGACGACGTCCACTTCCTGATGGGGATGGACGAGCACAGCCAGTCGGTGATTCAGGCGGCAGCGCGTGCTGGGGTCAGCCCGCAGCAGTGGGTCGACCGCATGGCGGCCACGTTCGCCGACTACTGGCGCCGCCTCCACTGCACGAACGACGACTGGATCCGTACCACGGAGCCGCGGCACGCCCGGGCGGTGGCGGCGCTGCTCGAGCGGATCCAACAGCGCCACCCGGGGGATCTGTTCGAGGCGGAGTACGAGGGGCTGTACTGCACCGGGTGCGAGGAGTTCAAGACGGGTGCGCAGATCGTCGACGGGCACTGCGTGGAGCATCCCACACTCGAGCTGATCCCGACCAAGGAGCGGAATCACTTCTTCCGCCTGAGCGCGTATCGCGACGCCGTCCTCGACCGCATCCGCTCGGGCGCGCTGAGCGTGCAGCCCGAGATCCGCCGCAACGAGGTGCTGCGCCTGCTCGAGGCCGGCCTCCAGGACATCTCGATCTCGCGGCAGCGCCAGCCGTGGGGCATCCCGTTTCCCGGCGACCCGCAGCAGACCGTGTACGTCTGGTTCGACGCGCTGATCAACTACCTCTCGGCGACGGGCTTTCCGGAGCCCGGGTACGACCGCCTCTGGCCCGCCGATCTGCACGTCGTGGGCAAAGGAATCACGCGCTTCCACTGCGTCATCTGGCCCGCGATGCTGCTCGCGGCCGAGCTCCCACCCCCTCGCGCGGTGTGGGCGCACGGCTACGTCCAGTGGTCGGGCACCAAGATGAGCAAGACCGCCGGCACCGCGGTCACGCTCGGCGAGGCGATCGATCGGCACGGCCCCGATGCGCTGCGCTACTTCCTGCTCCGCGAAGTCGGCTTCGACAACGACGGCGACTTCACGTGGGAGCGCTTCGACGCGCGCTACATCTCGGAGCTCGCCGACACGATCGGCAACCTCGTGTCGCGCGCGCTCACGATGATCGTGAACTACCGCGG